>NZ_JAPFGX010000041.1:0-23131 GCF_059803575.1 Sphingomonas sp. URJC2 | reverse complement strand
GTCGCGCGCTGCGGCGGTCGCCGCACGGCGGCGCGCATCGGGCGCATCGGCGGCGCGCGGCGCGTCGAGCGGCAGATCGCCATCGGCCGGGTCGAACCCCAGCGTGGCAAGGCTGGCGGCGAAATGATCGGGCAGGTCGGCGGTCACGTCGATCTGCCCGCCATCGGGATGGTCGATGCGGATGCGCCGGGCATGAAGATGCAGCTTGCGGCTGATCCCGCCGCTCAGAAACGCATCCTGGCCGCCATATTTGCCGTCGCCGATGATCGGATGGCCGATGGCGGCCATGTGCACGCGCAGCTGATGGGTGCGGCCGGTATAAGGTTGCAGCTCGACCCAGGCCGCACGGTTGCCCGCCCGGTCGATCACCCGGTAGCGGGTGCGCGCCGGGCTGCCTTCCTTGTCATCGACATGCATCTTCTCGCCGCCGGTGCCGGGCTGCTTGGCGATCGGCAGTTCGATCATGCCATCGTCGATCGACGGCACCCCGGCGATGATCGCCCAATAGACCTTGCGCGCGGTGCGGCTGGAAAAGCTTTTGGCGAACCAGCCCGCCGAACGCGCGGTGCGGGCGATCAGCAGCGCGCCCGACGTGTCCTTGTCGAGCCGGTGGACAAGCTTGGGCCGCCCCTCCGCCTCATATTGCAGCGCGTCGAGCAGCCCGTCGACATGCTCATGCGTCTTGGTGCCACCCTGGGTGGCAAGGCCGGGCGGCTTGGCGATGACGATGGCCTGCGCGTCCTTGTGGATCACCAGCTCGCGGGCAAAGGCGATCTGATCGTCGCTGAGCGGCGGGCGGACGCGCTTCGGGCGCAGCTTTTCGGGCTGGGGCGGCTCGGCCGGGGGCACGCGGATCGCCTGCCCCTGTTCGATGCGGTCGCCCGGCGTCGCGCGCTTGCCGTCGACGCGCAGCTGGCCGGTGCGCGCCCAGCGCGACACCTGGGCAAAGCTGACATCGGGCAGATGGCGCTTGAACCAGCGGTCGAGGCGGATGCCGTCATCATCCGGCCCGACGGTGAAGCTTCTGACCTCGCCGGTCATGCCGCCCCCTGACCAAGCCGAAGGCCAATCCACAGCGCCACCAGCGCGCCGATCACCGAGGCGAGCACATAGGCGACGGCCCAGCCGAGCGCGCCGCGTTCGATCAGCGCGACCGTTTCAAGGCTGAACGCCGAAAACGTGGTGAAGCCGCCAAGCAGCCCGACGCCGAGGAACAGCCGCCAGCCTTCGCTCAGCCCGCCTTGAGCCAGCCCGCCTTCACCCAGCCCGCGCGCGGCGAGCGCCGCGACCAGACCCATGGCGAGCGCGCCGAGGACATTGACGATGAGCGTGCCCCAGGGAAGGCCCGGCCCGAACGTGCGCGCTACCCAGCCGCCCAGCTGGAAGCGGGCGGCTGCGCCCAGCGCACCGCCGATCATGACGAGAAACATGGAGGTCATGCCCCGCCCCTTAGCGCATGCGGTGGCAAAGGGGGAGAGGCGCAGGCGCGCCTCTCCGATTCCGGCCATTGAGGTCCGCGTGGCGATCAGGAAATGACCGCCTTCACGATCTTGCCCGGCTGGCGCGGCGGCTCGCCCTTGGGCAGCGCGTCGACATGTTCCATGCCTTCGATCACCTGGCCCCAGACCGTATATTGCCGGTCGAGGAAGGTCGCATCGTCGAAGCAGATGAAGAACTGGCTGTTGGCGCTGTGCGGATCGTTGGTGCGCGCCATCGAGCAGACGCCGCGGACATGCGGTTCGTCGTTGAACTCGGCCTTCAGGTTCGGCTTGTCGGAGCCGCCCATGCCGGTGCCGCTCGGGTCGCCGCCCTGGGCCATGAAGCCCGGAATGACGCGGTGGAACACCACGCCGTCATAAAAACCTTCCTGCGCCAGCTCGGTGATGCGCGCGACATGGCCGGGCGCAAGGTCGGGGCGCAGCCGGATGACGACATCGCCGCCGGTGTCGCCACCCGTGTCGAGAGTGAAGGTGAGCGTGTCTCCGGCCATGGTAACTCCTCCAGATTGGCAGACCCCGCCCATATCGGGCGAAGGCCGGGCTGGAAAGCTTGCCTTTTCGCCGCACCGCGCCTTAAGCCCCGTGCGCCATCACGCAATCGGAGGGGCCGGCGATGAACGAGACCGAACTCGGCAGCATCGATGCGACCGGCCAGCTCGACGCCGATGACCGGCTGAAGCCCGAATTCGTCCGGTCGGTGATCGACCGGGTCGAGGCGGGCGATGCCGATGGCGCGCGCGCGCTCGTCCAGCCGCTGCACCCCGCCGACATTGCCGATCTGTTCGAGCTGGCCCCCGCCGAATGGCGACCGTCGCTGGCCGCCGCAGTCACCGATCTGCTCGACGGCGACGTGTTCGCGGAAATGAACGACTATGTCCGCGAAGAGCTGATCGACGCGCTCGAGCCGGCACAGGTCGCCGACATCGCGTCGGAACTCGATACCGACGACGCGGTCGCGATCATCGAGGACATGGAGCCGGACGACCAGCGCGAGGTGCTGCGCGCGATGGAGCCGGACGACCGCGCGGCAATCGAGGAGGCGCTGTCCTACCCCGAGGAATCGGCCGGGCGGCTGATGCAGCGCGACCTGATCGCCGTGCCCGAACACTGGTCGGTCGGCGACGTGATCGACTATCTGCGCGGCAATGAGGATCTGACGACCGATTTCTGGGAAATCTTCGTCGTCGATCCGGCGCACCGGCCGGCGGGCACCTGCCAGCTCAGCTGGATCCTGCGCACCCCGCGCAACGTGGCGATCAGTGACGTCATGAAGCGCGAACAGACGCTGATCGCCGTCGACATGGACCAGGAGGAAGTGGCGCTGCGCTTCCAGAAATATGCGCTGATCTCCGCCGCCGTGGTCGATGGCGCGGGGCGGCTGGTGGGGATGATCACCGTCGACGACATCGTCCACATCATCCAGCAGGAAGCCGGCGAGGACATTCTGAAACTGTCCGGCGCGGGCGAGGGCGACATCAACGAGCCGGTGGTCGAAAGCTATAAGAGCCGCGTGCGCTGGCTGATCGCCAATCTGGCGACCGCGCTGCTCGCCTCGACCGTCATCAGCCTGTTCGAAGGCACGATCGAGCGGATGGTGGCGCTTGCCACGCTGATGCCCATCGTCGCGGGCGTGGGCGGCAATGCCGGCACCCAGACCATGGCCGTCACCGTGCGCGCACTGGCGACCAACCAGCTCACCCGGTCCAACACCTGGCGGTCGATCGCGCGCGAAATCCGCGTCGCGGTGCTCAATGGCGGCACGGTGGCGGCGGTGATCGGGCTGGGCGTGTCGCTGGTGTTCGGCAATGCGCCGCTGGGGCTGGTGATCGCGGCGGCGATGCTGACCAACATCATCGTCGCCGGCATGGCCGGGGTGCTGGTGCCGCTGACGCTCGACCGGCTAAATCAGGATCCGGCGGTCGCCTCGTCGGTGTTCGTGACCATGCTGACCGATTCGATGGGCTTTTTCGCCTTTCTCGGGCTGGCGACGGCGGCGGGGCTGGCGGGCTGACCATGCTGCATCTGACCAAGGTCGCGGTCGGCGCACCCTCGCTCGACGCATTGTGCGCGGCGATGGCGGCGCGGACGATGGGCGGCGAGGTGTTCGTCACCACCCGCAACCGCCCGACCCGCCATGCCGAGCTGATCGGCGGATCGATCTACTGGATCATCAAGCACCGGCTGGTCGCGCGCCAGACGATCATCGGCTTTGGCGACGATGCCGGGCGCTGCGCGATCCGGCTCGATCCGCGCGTCGTGCCGGTGCGCGCCCAGCCGCGCCGCGCGCATCAGGGCTGGCGCTATCTGGCCGCCGCCGACGCCCCGGAAGATTTTGCGGGCGTGGAGGCCGACACCGCGCTGCCCGAAGCCTTGCTGCGCGACCTTGCCGAACTGGCGCTAATCTGATCCGCAGCGCACCGGCCCCGCGCCGGTCTGATCGACCGTGCAGGCGGCGCTGCCGGCGATGTCGACCGGCCCCAGCCCCGATGCCGTCACCCGCACGCTGCGCGTGGCGGACAGGGCGACCGCCCCGGCGCTCTGGCTGGTGACGACAAGATCGGCGACCTGCACCCCGGCCGCGCGGACATCGGCGGCCCCGCGCGCCAGCACATTGGCCGTGCGCGCGCGCCCGGCGGCCTCGATCCGGCCGGACCCGGAAATGCCGATGACGAGCGAGTCGGTCTCCAGCCGGCCGACGCTCAGCCCGCCACTGCCTTCGACGGTGAGCACCAGCCGCGCGCCGCGCATCCGGTCGATCGCCAGCCTGCCGCTGCCGAGCAGGATCGCGGTGCCGAGTTCGGGCGTGGTCAGGGTGAGCGCAATCGGCCCCTTATCGCCGTCCGCCCCGCCCCAGGACGGGCCGGCGCGAACCAGCAGGGTGCGCCCCTCGACGCGCAATTGCACCCGGTCCAGCGCCTGCGGGCTGCCGGTCGCCCGCGCCGAGACCGGCCTGCCGGTTGCCAGCGTGACGGAGAACGGGCCTTCGACGCGGATGCGGTCGAAACTGGTGATGCTGTAGCCGCGCTCGGCGGCACTGCCGGGACCGGCGCCCAAACAGAGCGCAGCAGCCGTCATCGTCGCGCGCACGAATGTTGGCCATTCTGTGATTCGGCCCATAATCCGACGGCGCATGTTCCGCTGACCTCCGCCCGGCATCCGCGTCTCCCGCGCCGTTTCCCCGCCGGCCGGCATAGCCGCAGCCGCGGCGGCGCGATAGGCGCACCCGGCGATGGCCAGATGACCAGATGACCACGGGGGCGGACATGAAAAGGGCGGTCCTCCGCTCCGGAGGACCGCCCCTTGCATGCGAACCAAAACGGACCCTGTGGTCAAAACGGACCTTATGGTCCATGGCCGGCACCCTATCCCGATCACGCGCCCGGGGGGGCGCATGGCGGGACGGGCGCTTATTCGCCGGCGCTGTCCTTGGCCTTGTTGTAGATCGCCGCCGCCTTGTTCAGGATTTCGAGCAGCTTCTTCATCGCGCTCGGCTCGTCGGTCTGCTCCATCGCCGCGAGTTCGCGGGCGAGGCGGCTGGCCGCGGCTTCGAAAATCTGGCGCTCCGAATAGCTCTGCTCGGGCTGGTCGTCGGCGCGAAACAGGTCGCGCACCACCTCGGCGATCGACACCAGATCGCCCGAGTTGATCTTGGCTTCATATTCCTGGGCGCGGCGCGACCACATGGTGCGCTTGACCTTGGGCTTGCCCTTGAGCGTATCGAGCGCCTCGCGCAGCGTCTTGTCCGACGACAGCTTGCGCATGCCCACGCTCTCGGCCTTGTTGGTCGGCACGCGCAGGGTCATCCGCTCCTTTTCGAAGCGCAGCACGTAAAGCTCGAGGCTCGCTCCCGCGATTTCCTGCCGCTGAAGTTCGATCACCCGACCGACGCCATGCTTGGGATACACAACATAATCGCCAACATCGAAGCTGAGCGCCTTGGCAGCCATGCTATACCTTTCTGTCATCAATCGGGTCCGCGCGACTGGCCGGGAAAGCGCCCGAACTCAGGTCTCGGGCGTGGGGAACCGGAGCAGCGCGAACGTTCGGAGAGATAGGACCCTTTCCGCAGTGCGCCGGGAGCAGCGCACGGAAAAATGACTCCGGCTTGCCGCCGGCGGTCCCCGCTTAACAGATTCGCAATAAAATTGCCAGCCCGTCGCACGGACACCGGGGTCAAGCCGATCAGGATCGGAAATGGCGGCGATCAGCGGGATCGCCGCGCGCTCCGGTCCGGCCGGTCAGTCGCCCTGACCAGGCTCCGGCGAGAAATATTTCTCGAACTTGCCCTCGACGCCCTTGAAGTCGTCGGCATCGTCGGGCGCGCCGCGATTGCGGGTCACGTTCGGCCACTGGGCGGAGAAGGTGGCGTTCAGCTCCAGCCATTTCTCGAGGCCGTTTTCGGTGTCGGGCAGAATCGCCTCGGCCGGGCATTCGGGTTCGCACACGCCGCAGTCGATGCACTCGCTGGGATTGATCACCAGCATGTTCTCGCCTTCGTAGAAACAATCGACCGGGCAGACCTCGACGCAGTCCATATATTTGCAGCGAATGCAGGCGTCGGTGACGACGTAGGTCATAGAGCTCCCCTGATGCGGATTCGGCTCCCTGCGCTATGTCGCCCGCTCGCGTCCGTCAACCGCATCGCCAATCTCGGCATAGCAGAGCGCGGCCTCCGCCGCCGGTCCGCGCCGTGCCGGCAGCGCCTCGACCCGGATCACGCGCACCCGGCCATGGAGGGCAAAGGTAAGCACATCGCCGATGCGCACCGCCTGATGCGCCCGGTCGACAATCCGGCCGCCGAGCCGCATCCGCCCCTCGGCGCACAGCGACTGGGCGGCGGCGCGCGTCTTGGTCAGCCGCACATACCACAGATATTTGTCGAGCCGGAGCGAGTCCGCACCCGCTGACGTCATGGCAGCAGCCCGGCCAGCGCCGCAAACGGACTGTCGGGGCGCGCCGCGCCGCCGGTCGGTCGCCGCCGACGCCCCTGCCAGCGCCAGGCCGGGGGCTGCCCCTCGCCATCCGCCGCCCCGGCCGGTGCAGTTGCGACCGGGCGAAAGCCGAGCAAGGTCATCAGCCGGGCAAAGGCCGCCGGGGCAAGGCCGAGTGACACGCTGAGCGCCGGATCGGGGATGACCGGCGCGCCCGGCCGGCGCGAATCATGAACCTGCCGGGCGATGCGTTCGGCCATGTCGACGCGCAGCGCCTGCGGCCCGAGCGCGCGGAAGCCCGGCGGCGGCGCGGCCCCGGACAGGGGAACCACGACCGCGCCCGACGGGGCGAGCGCAGGCATCGGCGCCTGCTGCCTGACCGCGAGCAGCGCGGCACGCCAGCGCGCCGCCTCGGGCTTGAGCAAAGGGGCGACAAACAGGTCGAGCGCGCCGATGGTGATGCCGGCGGCGCGCAGCCGCGCCCGCGCCCCCCGGTCGAGCGCGGCGATCACCGGATCGAGCGGCGCGCGGTCGCAAACCCCGCCCGCATCAGCCAGTGGGGCAAGCAGCGCACGCAGCGCGGGCGGCGTCGCCAGATCGGCCGCGCCGGCCGCGATCCGGTGCAGCGGCCCCAAATGCCGCGCGGTCTGGCCGTCCAGCCAGCGGTCGAGCCGGGCGAGGATCAGCGCGCGGCTGGCCGGATCGAGCGCGGCGGCCGCACGCTCGAGCACCAGCCTTGGCCGCAACAGGTCGCGCGTCGCCGCCAGCGTGGCGACCGGCAGCCCCTGCCAGGCGAGCGCCGGGGCCGCCCCGGCCTCGGCGGCCAGCGTGAAATCCTGATCGGGGCTGTCGGCAAGCGCGCGGGCGCGGCGCGCCCGTTCGCCGGCCAGCCGGCGGTCGGCGGCGGCGATCAGCCGGCGGGCATCGGCATGGCGCGCGCCCGGCAGCGGGGTGAAGGTGAAGCCATCGAGCCGGCCGATCGGCTCGTCATCGACCCGCACCTCGCCCTGTGCATCGATGACGACCGGCAGCTCGGCCAGCCCCGCGCCGATTTCGCGCAGCAGCACGCTCGTCCGGCGGTCGACAAAGCGCTGGGTGAGCGCGGCGTGAAGCGCGTCGGACAACCGCTCCTCGATCGCCCGGGTGCGTTCGGCCCAGTGCTGCGGATCGGCCAGCCAGTCGGGCCGGTGGGCGATATAGGCCCAGCTGCGGATCGCGGCGATCCGGTCGGCGAGCGTATCGACATCGCCGGCCACCCGGTCGAGCCGCGCGATCTCGTCGGCAAACCATTGGTGCGGGACATGCCCCTCGCTCAGATGCGCGAAGATGCGGCCGACGAAGCGGGCATGATGCTCGGCCCCGGTCTTGCGGAAATCGGGCAGCCCGCACGCCGCCCATAGCCGCCGCACCATCGCCGGCGCGCGCACCCGCGCGCGCACCCAGTCCTCGCCCGCCAGCCGCCGGAGCACCGCCAGATCGACCGCCTCGGGCGCGGCGCGCAGCTGCGGCGCGGCCGGCCGCGCCTCGAGTGCCGCGAGCAGCGCATCGAGGCTCGACAGATCGGGCGCGCCGTCGCGCCAGTAAAGGCTGTCGAGCGGCGGAAACACATGCGCTTCGATGGCCTCGATCTCTTCGGGCGCAAACGCGCCCGCCCCGTCTTCCGCGCCCAATGTGCCGAACGTGCCGTCGCGCTGGTGACGGCCGGCGCGGCCGGCAATCTGCGCCATTTCGGCGATGGTCAGCCGCCGCGCGCGCCGCCCGTCATATTTGCGCAGCGAGGCGAAGGCGACATGGGCGACATCCATGTTCAGCCCCATGCCGATGGCGTCGGTCGCGACCAGATAATCGACCTCGCCGGCCTGGAACATCGCCACCTGGGCGTTGCGGGTGCGCGGGCTGAGCGCGCCCATCACCACCGCCGCGCCGCCGCGCAGCCGCCGGATCGTCTCGGCGACCGCATAGACCTCCTCGGCCGAAAAGGCGACGATGGCGGAGCGGCGCGGCAGCCGGGTGAGCTTTTTCGCGCCGGCATAGCTGAGCGTCGAAAAACGCGGCCGGCCGACAATCTCGGCATCGGGCAGCAGCGCGCGGATCATCGGCCGCAGCGCCTCCGACCCGAGGATCAGTGTTTCCTCGCGCCCGCGCGCACGCAGCAGCCGGTCGGTGAACACATGGCCGCGTTCGGGGTCCGCGCCCAGCTGCGCCTCGTCGAGCGCGACAAAGGCGAGATCGCGGTCGAGCGGCATGGATTCGGCGGTGCACAGGAACCAGCGCGCGCCCGGCGGCACGATGCGTTCCTCCCCGGTGATCAGCGCGACCTGGTCCGGCCCCTTGATCGCCACCACCCGGTCATAAACCTCGCGCGCCAGCAGGCGCAGCGGAAAACCGATCATCCCGCTGGAATGCGCGCACATGCGTTCGACGGCGAGATGCGTCTTGCCAGTGTTGGTCGGCCCGAGAACGGCCGCCACGGGCGAGGACGCGAAACGGCTCATGGCGCGGAAGATCGGGGCTTTGGCGGGCAAAGGCAATGGGCCGCCCCCCGCTTCCGCGCCACCGTCCGCCGCCCCGGGCGGGCGGCTCGCCGCTTGTGCGGGCTGCGGAACCGCGCGTTAGTTTGACATTAACCCCCCGCTTTCACAGGGAAGTAAGCGATGCCGCCGGCGCGATGCCGCGGCGCGTTGGGGGCGTGGATTTGTATCAGCGCGGCGACCAGTTTGCGGGACCGGCCGGCGGCACGGCGGCACTCGCGCTCGACGCCCCCGGCCTTGCCCGCCCGTCCGCGCCTGCCGGCACCGCCCATGGCACCGGCCCCCGGCGCAACACCGGCCCGTTCACCGCCGCTCCATTCTCCGCCGGTCCGTTTGCCGCCACCCGCGCACCGGGCGCTTTCGACCGCTTTGGCGGGCGGTTCGCCGATCTCGACCTTGCCCCCGATCTCGGCGCACGCATCGGCTCGGCCGAATGGTGGCGCGGGCTGGCGACGCTCGGCGCGCTGCTCGGCGCGGCCTGGCTGTTGTCGCCCGGCGGGCTGAGGCCGCTGCCCGGCCCGGTGCCCGCACTGCCCGACGCGGCGAGCCTGGCGGCGGCACGCGCCCAGGCCATCGCGCCGCTTGCCTGGGGTGCCGACAGCGGCAGCCGGATGGCGGCGACCGATCTGGTCCGCCCGCTGGCGGAGACGCCCGAACGGCCGGTGATCGAACTGACGGCGACGGTCGGCGCGGGCGACGGCTTTCGCCGCGCGCTCGAACGCGCCGGGGTGGGCCGCGAGGATCTGGCGACCGTCACCCGGCTGGTCGGCGGCGCGGTGCCGGCGGGCGACATCCGCCCGGGCACGCGGATCGACATCCGGCTGGGGCGGCGGCCCGACAAAAGGGTGGCGCGGCCGCTCGACGCACTGGCGTTTCGCGCCCGGTTCGATCTGCGGCTGGAAGTGGCGCGCGGCGATGCCGGGCTGACGCTCACGCGCGTGCCGATCGCGGTCGACCGCACGCCGCTGCGCATTCAAGGCGTGGTCGGTTCCAGCCTTTATCGCGCCGCGCGCGCGGCGGGCGCACCGGCCCGCGCGGTCGAATCCTATCTGCGCGCGGTCGCGACCAAAATGTCGGTCGGCGAGATCGGCAGCGAGGCGCGGTTCGACCTGATCATCGCCCAGCAGCGCGCCGCGACCGGCGAGGTCGAGCTGGGCGAGCTGCTCTATGCCGGGCTGTCGCAGGGGCGGCGGCGGGTGCAATTGCTCAAATGGACGGTTGATGGCCGCGACCAGTGGTTCGAGGCGTCGGGCGTCGGCGAACGACGCGGCGCGCTCGCCCGGCCGGTCAGCGGGCGGCAGACCTCGGGCTTCGGGATGCGGCTGCACCCGCTGCTCGGCTATAACCGCTTTCATCGCGGCATCGATTTCGGCGCGCCGCACGGTGCGCCCGTCTATGCGGTCACCGATGGCCGCGTCGCCTTTGCCGGGCGGTCGGGCGGGCATGGCAATCATGTCCGGCTGAACCATGATGCCGGGCTGGGCAGCGGCTATTCGCATTTGAGCCGCATCGCCGTGCGCCCGGGCCAGCCGGTGCGGCGCGGGCAGGTGATCGGCTATGTCGGTTCGACCGGCCTGTCGACCGGCCCGCACCTGCATTTCGAAGTCTATCGCCAGGGGCAGGCAATCGATCCGCGCAAGGTCAGCTTTACCAGCACCGCCTTGCTGGCGGGGGCCGAGCTGCGTGCCTTTCGTGCGCGGCTGGCCGGGCTGATGGCGGTGCGCGCGGGCGCGGCGCCCGCCTTTGCCGCCGGGTCGGGCGGCGGCAAGGCGGCCGAATAACGCCATTTGACCATCGTCAATGCGCGCCGCGCCGGGCGCTTCATCATCAGGGCCATCCGCCAAGGAGGCCCGTGATGACCCATTTGATCGCCAGCCAGTTTCCCCTGATCGCCGCCGGCATTGCCGGTCTGTTCATGCTCGTGCTGATGGGCGTGAGCATCGAGGACGCGCTGTCGCGGCGGTGACGCCGGGCGGGCGGCGGATCGTCGCCCGCAGGGCTTCCGGTCCGTAGGTCTGCCCTGTAAGGGAGACCGCATGCCCAAGCCCTGCCTGTCATGACGGATCGCACGGCGCGGATCGAGGATGGCGTCGCCGCCATCGATCCCCGGCAGTGGGACGCCTGTGCCGGGCCGGACAATCCGTTCGTCAGCCATGATTTCCTGTCGATCCTCGAGGAATCGGGCAGCGCGACCGCGCGCGCCGGCTGGCAGCCGGTGCCGATCCTGATCGACGGGCCGGACGGGCAGCTGGCCGGGGCCGCGCCCGCCTATCTCAAAAGCCACAGCCAGGGCGAATATGTGTTCGACCATGGCTGGGCCGATGCCTATCACCGCGCCGGCGGCCGCTATTATCCCAAGCTGCAGATCGCCAGCCCGTTTTCGCCGGTCCCCGGCCCGCGGCTGTTGCTGCGCGATCCCGGTGTGGCCGGCGATCTGATCGCCGCGATCGAGGCGGTGACCGTGCAGAACGGCCTGTCCTCCGCCCATGCCAGCTTCGTTACGCCCGCACAGCTGCCGCTGTTCGAGGCGGCGGGCTGGCTGATCCGCACCGACAGCCAGTTTCACTGGCAGAATCAGGGCTATGCCGGGTTCGAGGATTTTCTGTCGGCGCTTGCGGCGCGCAAGCGCAAGGCGATCCGCAAGGAACGGGCGGCAGCGGTCGCAGGGCTGGAGATCCGCCACCTGACGGGCGCGGACCTGACCGAGGCGGTGTGGGACGATTTCTGGGCCTTTTATCAGGATACCGGCGCGCGCAAATGGGGCCGGCCCTATCTGACGCGGCGGTTCTTTTCGCTGCTGGGCGAGCGGATGGGCGACAAGGTGCTGCTGATCCTTGCGCTGCGCGGCGGGCGGGCGATTGCCGGCGCGCTCAACCTGATCGGCACGACGACGCTCTATGGCCGCTATTGGGGCGCGACCGAGGAGGTGCCGTTCCTGCATTTCGAGCTGTGCTATTATCAGGCGATCGACGCGGCGATCGCGCGCGGGCTGGCGGTGGTCGAGGCCGGGGCGCAGGGCGCGCACAAGCTGGCGCGCGGCTATGTGCCGGTGCCGACCTATTCGGCGCATTTTATCCCCGATCGCGGCTTTCGCGCGGCGATTGCCGATTTTCTGGCGCGTGAGCGCGCGGCGGTGGCCGAGGACATGGCGGCGATGGGCGAACTGGCGCCGTTCCGGCGGGACTGCTAGGCCGGGCACATGCTCAACATCCTGTCCCTGTTCATCGGCTTTCTGGCGCTGGTGCCCGCGATCTTCGCCTTCGTGCCGTTTCTCGGCTGGGCCTATTGGATGATCCTGCCGGTCGCGGTGCTCGGGCTGGCGCTGGGCGCGGTGTCCAGCCGCAACGAGGGGCGCAATCTCAATCTGGTGGTGATTCTGGTCGGGCTGGCCCGGCTGATGCTCGGCGGCGGGGTGATTTGAGCGGCGGTGCGGCGGCCCGGCGCGGCATCGCGCTGGGGCTGGGGGCCTATTTCTGGTGGGGATTCCTGCCGCTTTATTTCAAGCTGTTTCCCGGCGTCGATCCGGGCGAGATCGTGGCGCAGCGGATCATCTGGTCGGTGGCGCTGCTCGCCGGGATGATCCTGCTGCTGGGGCGCATGGCCAAGCTGCGCGCCGCGCTTGCCGATCCGCGCGCGCGGATCGTGCTGCTGGCCAGCGCGGCGCTGATCGCGCTCAACTGGCTGGTCTATGTCTGGGCGGTCAGCCGCGCCCATGTGCTTGAAACCAGCCTTGGCTATTTCCTCAACCCGCTGGTCAATGTCGTGCTGGGCATGGCGGTGCTCAAGGAAAGGCTGGGCCGCGCGCAGGGGATCGCGGTGCTGCTGGCGGCGGTCGGCGTCGCCATCCTCGCCGCCAGTGCCGCGGCGGGGCTGTGGATCAGCCTGACGCTGGCGTTCAGCTTTTCGCTCTACGGGCTGCTGCGCAAGATCGCGCCGGTCGAATCGCTCGAAGGGCTGATGATCGAAACGCTGATCCTGTGCCCGGCGGCCTTTGCCTGGCTGGCGGTGTTGGATGCCGGGGGCGACCTCGCATTCGGCCGCGCGGCGGGCGAAAGCGTGCTGCTGGCGCTGGGCGGGCTGGTGACGGCGGCCCCACTGCTGCTGTTCGCGGCGGCGGCGCGGCTGCTGCCCTATTCGACGCTGGGGCTGCTGCAATATCTGGCGCCGACGATCCAGTTCCTGCTGGCGGTGCTGGTGTTCGGGGAGCCGCTGCGCCCGGCCCATATGCTGTGTTTCGGGCTGATCTGGACCGGGCTGGCGATCTTCGCCGCCGACGGGCTGCGGCGGGCGCGATCATGACGCGGGCGGGGGTCAGCGCTTCACAAAGGTGATTTCGCCCCGGCTGCGCCCCGGCCCGGCATCGGCAAAGCGCATCTCCACCCGCTCGCCCTCCGGCCCCGTGCCGGCAAGCGTGGCCGCCTCACCGGCCAGCGCAAAGCCCGCCGCGCGCCCCTGTTCGATGAACCAGCCGCGCACCCGCGCCGCATCGGCGGGCGCGACAAAGGCGAACACCGCGCGCTTTTCGCCCGATTCGGCGGGGGCCTTGCTGATGTCGATCCGTTCGACCTCGCTGCCGGGATAGGCCTTCATCCCGGCCAGATTGACGTCCTCGGCCTTGACCCTGAGTCCGGGCAGATCGACCTTGGCGTTGAACCCCGGCACTGCAATGGCGACGCCCCCGCCCTTGGCCGAGGTGTCGGCGCGCGCGCCGCCGCCCGACACGGTGATCGCCGTGCCGTTGCCGCCATCCGCGCCGGACCCGCAGGCGGCAAGCACAGGCAGCAGCGCGGCGAGCAGGGCGACGGGCTGAAGGGCGGACGGGAAGCGGATCACGGTCATAGGCTGGGCGTCCTTAGTGTATTGCTAAGCCAATACACTGCGGCCGCCAAAGGTGCCTGTCAATGCGGCTGTCAGTTCTGCATCGCCGGACGCATCGCCGGGCCGGCCGGCGGCACGGGAATCAGCTCATAGACATGCAGCGCGACCCCCGGCACCGGATAGGGCATGGCGAGCCGCCAGCGAAACGGACCCACGCGCTCGACCAGCCCGGCAAGATCCCGCGCCGGGTTGTCCGCATAGGCCGGGGCCGCGCGCGCGGCAGCCATCGCGCCGGGGCCGGGCGGCGCAGCCGCCCCCAGAAACACCAGCCGGGTGGGCTGATCCGGCCACAGCCGCCCGGCCGGCCGGCTGCTGCCGGTCTGCTTGACGAGGGTGAGCAATTCCCCCTCGGTATCGACATAGCAGTCCCATGGCCGGAAAGCGGCAAGGCCCGGCACGGCCGCACCGCCGGCCACGCCGGTGGCAAGGGCGACGAGGCGGCAGCGATAGGGGCCGGGCGGCAGATCGGGACGGGGAAGTGCGGCGGCTGGATCGAGCAGCGCCCCTTCGGCGCGGATGGCGGCCGCAAAGCGGCGCGCGGCAGCGGCCAGCCCATCGGCCCAGGCTGTCTCGATCCGCGCAAGGCGCAACCGGTCGGCAGGAGTAATGACGACGCGCCAGTCGAGCGGCACCGGATCGTCGATCACCTGCACCAGCGGTGCATCGGGCGCTGCCGCCGCCGCGCGCCCGGCCAGTCCGGCCCGTGGCGCGGCACAGCCATGACACAGGGCGGCGATCATCAGCAACAAAGCAGCCGGCGCACCGCGCGGCGCGCGGCCAGCCGAGGCTGCATCCGCTGTTTGCAAATCCGGCCGCATCGACGCCTCCTTCGCGCGCAGCCCCCCGGCGAAACGAGTGTCGCGGCATGGCGGTTGCCGATTGGCTGACAGCGATGGTGAACAGCGTCTTACCGGCGTCAGGCGGTCAGGCGGTCAGGCGGTCAGGCGGTCAGGCGGTCAGGCGGTCAGGCGAAGCTGTCGGTCGGCCCGGTTTCGTCAATGGCCATGCGGATCAGCCGTGACGTCATGACGGCCGCCTGGCGATGGACGACGGCGCGGCGATAGGCGGGATCGGTGACCATGGCGAGAAACGCCGACGCCGTCGGGTAGCGCGCGATGAAGGCGGCATCCCAGCGTTCGTCGGCAGGGCCGATCAGCACCAGTTCGGGCCGGCCGGACCAGATGATGGTGCCACCGACGCCGCGAAACACCGGGCCGCTGGCGGCGCCGTAAAGGCGGTAAGCCTCTGCGCCCGTCAGCTCGCCGTCGCCGCGCGGATGATCGGCGGGATAGGCGGCACGGTCGCGGAAGCGGAGCAGGTTGAGCATCGCCACCGGCACATCGCGCGGCAGCGCCTTGAATGCCTCGAATGCCGCGCGTTCGGGATCGATATGCGCGTCCATCGACGCCCTCCCTGTTGCAGCCCGGAAGCGGGGCCGCCCATGCGGGACACGCGACGCCTGCCGCCCGGCAGGCGTCGCGCATCGTCGCTTACTCCGCCGCCACGCCGGCGCGGGCGAACATGTCTTCGCCGGCGGCGTCTTCGTTCGCCGGGGCGCCGAGCTTTGCGGCCTTGCGGCGGTCAAAGCTGTCCCACACCTCGTTCCAATTGCCGCGCGTCGCGGCCTTGGAATATTCGGTGGCGCGGGTTTCGAAGAAGTTCGCATGCTCGACGCCGTTGAGCAGCGGGGCGAGCCAGGGCAGCGGGTGTTCGTCGATCATATAGACCGGCGCAAAGCCGAGCTGGCCGAGCCGCCAGTCAGCGATGTAGCGGATATACTTCTTGATTTCCTTGGGCGTCATGCCCGGCACCGGGCCCATTTCGAACGCCAGATCGATGAACGCGTCTTCCAGACGGACGGTCTTCTGGCAGACGTCGATGATTTCTTCCTTCACCGCCTTGGTCAGGCAGTCGCGTTCCTTCACAAAGGCATGGAACAGGCGGACAATGCCTTCGCAGTGCAGGCTTTCGTCGCGCACCGACCAGCTGACGATCTGGCCCATGCCCTTCATCTTGTTGAAGCGCGGGAAGTTCATCAGCATCGCAAAGCTGGCAAACAGCTGCAGCCCTTCGGTGAAGCCGCCGAACATCGCCAGCGTCTTGGCGATATCCTCGTCGGTGTCGACGCCGAAGGTCGACAGATAGTCATGCTTGTCCTTCATCTCCTTATACTGGAGGAAGGCGCTATATTCGCTCTCGGGCATGCCGATGGTGTCGAGCAGGTGCGAATAGGCGGCGATGTGCACCGTTTCCATGTTGGAAAAGGCGGTGAGCATCATCTTGACTTCGGTCGGCTTGAACACCCGGCCATATTTGTCGTGGTAGCAGTCCTGCACCTCGACATCGGCCTGGGTGAAGAAGCGGAAGATCTGGGTGAGCAGGTTGCGCTCATGCTGGGTCAGCTTCTGCGCCCAGTCGCGGCAATCCTCGCCCAGCGGCACTTCCTCGGGCATCCAGTGGATCTGCTGCTGGCGCTTCCAATATTCGAACGCCCAGGGGTATTCGAACGGCTTGTAGGACTTGGAGGCGGAAAGAAGCGGCATCGCGGTTACTCCGAGGCAGAAAGGGGTGAAAGGGCAAGGGCCGCGCGCGTCACGCCGCCCGCCCCTGCATCTGAACGAATCCGACCGCCATCAGGCCAAGCCCGATGGCGAGCAAAAACAGCCCGAGGCCGCGCAGCAGCCCCTGGGCGCGCGCCATCGGCACCTCGATCCGCCCGAGCCGGCGGGCGCGGGCGAGGTTGAGGCTGCCAAAGGCGAAGAAGATCGCGGCCAGCGCGAACCACATGCCGGTCATGCCGCGCCCCCGGAACATCCCTTACCGACAGCGCGTTTGCGGCCGTTACGCTGCCAGGCAGAGGAGGACGTGACATGAGCAAGCATCACGACATTCGCGAGGACATGGAAGTCATCAGCGCCGACGGCGCCCATGTCGGCACGGTCGACGAGGTCAGCCATCACCGCATCAAGCTCAAAAAGCGCGACAGCGCGCATCCGGCAATCGGCGGCGGCAGCCATGACGGGCATCATCATTACCTGTCCCTCGGGCTGGTCGCCGAGGTCGAGGGGGACAAGGTCCGCCTGACCGTCAGCAGCGAAAATGTCTCGGGCTTTCTGGAAGAAAAGCACGAGGCCTGATCGAGTCGGGCCTGAATAGACGGGGCCTGAACTGGCCGGGCCTGATCGAGTCGGGCCGGGGCGGAGACGGGGCGGCGGGGCATCAGTCCTGCCCCCCGCGCCTGCCCGAACGCCCGCCCGACCGGCTGCCGAACCATGAGCCGCCGCCCAGCACGGTGATGCCGACGAAATAGCCGAAATCATACCAGCCGCCGCTGTTCGGCACCGCATAGACGGCGACATCGGCGTCAAACAGCGACACGATCCACGCAAACGGAAAGATGAAGCCGTGCCACGCCCCGGCGACAAAGCCGGGTGCGCCGGGCGCGGTCGCCGCCGGCACCGCGCGCGCACAGGCGGCAACCGCCAGCGCCAGCCCGAGGGCCAGCGCCGCGCGGGCCGCGCCGGGCCGGGTTACTGGCAGGCCAGACATTCGTCATAATCCGTCGACGGGCCGAGATCGAATTTAGGTTTTTCGATCGTGTTGTCGGCCTCAACGCCGCCGGCAAAGCCCGCGCGCTGGACGGATTTCGAGCGCAGATAATAAAGCGATTTGATGCCCAGTTCCCATGCGCGGTAATGGAGCATCAGTAGATCCCATTTCTCGACATCGGCCGGGATGAACAGGTTGAGCGACGCCGACTGGTCGATATAGGGCGTGCGGTCCGCCGCCAGTTCGAGCAGCCAGCGCTGATCGATCTCGAAGCTGGTCTTGTAGCAGTCCTTTTCCTCCTGCGAGAGGAAATCGAGATGCTGAACCGACCCGCCCTTTTCGAGGATCGAGTTCCAGACCGCGTCCGAGTTCTTCGATTTCTCGATCAGCAGCTTTTCGAGATAGGGATTGCGGACCACGAAGCTGCCCGACAGCGTCTTGTGGGTATAGATATTGGCCGGGATCGGCTCGATGCAGGCCGAGGTGCCGCCGCAGATGATCGAGATCGACGCCGTCGGCGCAATCGCCATCTTGCACGAAAACCGCTCCATCACGCCGCGTTCGGCAGCGTCGGGGCACGGCCCACGCTCGGTCGCGAGCAGCATCGACGCCTCATCCGCCTTGGCGCGGATGTGCTTGAACATCTTGAGGTTCCAGCTCTTGGCCATCGCGCTTTCAAACGGGATGCCGCGCGCCTGCAGGAAGGAGTGATAGCCCATCACCCCCAGCCCCACCGAACGCTCGCGCCCGGCCGAATATTTGGCCCGCGCCATTTCGTCGGGCGCGCGCTCGATATAGTCGGTCAGCACATTGTCGAGGAAGCGCATCACATCCTCGATGAACTGCTTGTCGCCGTTCCATTCGTCCCAGGTTTCCAGGTTGAGCGACGACAGGCAGCACACCGCCGTGCGGTCATTGCCCAGATGGTCGCGCCCGGTGGGCAGGGTGATTTCCGAACACAGGTTCGACGTCGACACCTTCAGGCCCAGCTCGCGGTGGTGACGCGGCATCGCCTGATTCACATGGTCGGAAAACACGATATACGGCTCGCCGGTCGCCAGCCGGGTTTCGACCAGCTTCTGGAACAGGCTGCGCGCATCGACCTTGACGCGCACCGAGCCGTCCTTGGGGCTCTTCAGCTCCCATTCCGCGCCCTCGCGCACCGCGACCATGAACGCGTCGGGGATCAGCACGCCGTGATGCAGGTTGAGCGCCTTGCGGTTGAAATCGCCCGACGGCTTGCGGATCTCGAGGAACTCCTCGATCTCGGGATGCGAGATGTCGAGATAGCAGGCGGCCGAGCCGCGGCGCAGCGAGCCCTGGCTGATCGCCAGCGTCAGCGAATCCATCACCCGCACGAACGGAATGATCCCGCTGGTCTTGCCGTTGAGGCCGACCGGCTCGCCAATGCCGCGCACCGAGCCCCAATAGGTGCCGATGCCGCCCCCGCGCGAAGCGAGCCAGACATTCTCGTTCCAGGTGTTGACGATGCCTTCCAGGCTGTCGTCGACCGAGTTCAGATAGCAGCTGATCGGCAGGCCGCGGCCGGTGCCGCCATTGGACAGCACGGGCGTCGCCGGCATGAACCACAGCCGCGAGATATAGTCGTAAAGGCGCTGCGCATGGCCGGCATCGTCGGCATAGGCCGAGGCGACGCGCACGAACAGATCCTGATAGCTTTCGCCCGGCAGGAGATAGCGGTCGTTGAGCGTTTCCTTGCCGAAATCGGTGAGCAGCGCGTCACGGCCATGATCGACCTCGACCGGGAACGGCCGGGGGCGCACCTCGTGACTGCCGGAGCCATGGCCGGCGGAACCGTTTGCGACCGTTGCGGGCGCCTCGATCGTCGTCGCACTCACATCCGCCTCCTGAGTGTCCCTGAAATCCATCATCCGCGCCTTTGTTCCCGATCCGTTCGATTCGAACACGTCATCTTCTGTTAACACCGGATGCCCGATCGCGGGTGCGGCTTTTTCAGCCTGTCCCCATGATCCACAGGGCGCGCGACATCCCGTGCACGAATTGGTCATTCGCGCCCGAAATACCAGTGCTTGTGCTTGCCCCCGCCGTTACCGCTACAGATTGTGCCAACCAAACAGGCCGCGCAAGATGGTAATTGCGCGGTAAAGGGCACGGTTCGTCGCTCGTGGGATTCGCTTCGTCGCAGCTTTGCGCGAGTGTCCGGGCGAGCCGACACGCCCCGCGTCCAGCCCGCTGGACACCCGCCCCGCCCTGCCGTCACATGGCCGGGCGACGGCGCGCACGGACCATGCCGGGGAGGTTCCATCGCCCGGAAAATCGCTCTAGGCGGGCAGCGTATTTCCGCCTGGAGAGGATCCGCGTCCCATGACGACCATCATCCGCGAAGCCGACCTGATCGACAGCGTCGCCGATGCCCTGCAATATATCTCCTATTACCACCCGATGGACTATATCCGCGCGCTCGGCGCGGCCTATGAGGCCGAACAGTCGCCGGCGGCCAAGGACGCGATCGCGCAGATCCTGACCAACAGCCGCATGTGCGCCGAGGGCCACCGGCCGATCTGCCAGGACACCGGCATCGTCACCGTGTTCGTCAAATGGGGCCAGGATTGCCGGCTGGAGTCGGACCGGTCGCTGCAGGAGGTGATCGACGAAGGCGTGCGCCGCGCCTATCTGCACCCGGAAAACCGGCTGCGCGCCTCGATCCTGCGCGATCCCGCCTTTTCGCGCGTCAACACGCGCGACAACACGCCCTCGGTGCTGCATGTCGAAATGGTGCCGGGCCATCATGTCCATGTGACGGTGGCGGCCAAGGGCGGCGGATCGGAAAACAAGTCCAAGTTCAAGATGCTCAACCCGTCCGATTCGATCGTCGACTGGGTGCTGGAGATGGTGCCGCAAATGGGGGCCGGCTGGTGCCCGCCGGGGATGCTGGGCATCGGCATCGGCGGCACGGCCGAAAAGGCGATGCTGCTCGCCAAGGAATCGCTGATGGGCGATATCGACATGGCGCAACTCAAGGCGCGCGGCCCGGCCAGCAAGCTTGAAGAGCTGCGGATCGAGATTTTCGACAAGGTGAATGCGCTCGGCATCGGCGCGCAGGGACTGGGCGGGCTGGCGACGATCCTCGACGTCAAGATCCTCGACTGGCCGACCCATGCCGCGTCGAAGCCGGTGGCGATGATCCCCAACTGCGCCGCCACCCGCCACGCGCATTTCGCGCTCGACGGTTCCGGCCCCGCCTATCTCGATCCGCCAAGCCTTGATGAATGGCCCAAGGTCGAATGGACACCGAGCAAGGAGGCGATCCGCGTCGATCTCGACACGCTGACGCCGGAAATCGTCGCCAGCTGGAAGCCGGGTGACCGGCTGCTGCTCAACGGCCGCATGCTCACCGGCCGCGACGCCGCGCACAAGCGCATCCAGGACATGCTCGCCAAGGGCGAGGAACTGCCGGTCAGCTTCCGCGGGCGGGTGATCTATTATGTCGGCCCGGTCGATCCGGTCGGTGACGAAGTGGTCGGCCCGGCCGGCCCGACGACCGCGACGCGGATGGACAAATTCACCGGCATGATGCTCGATCAGGGGCTGCTCGCAATGGTCGGCAAGGCCGAGCGCGGCGCGGTCGCGATCGAGGCGATCAAGGGCGCGAAGGCCGCCTATCTGATGGCGGTCGGCGGGGCCGCCTATCTGGTCGCGCGCGCGATCAAGGGCGCGAAGGTCGTCGGGTTCGAGGATCTGGGCATGGAGGCGATCTACGAGTTCGACGTCAAGGACATGCCGGTCACCGTCGCCGTGGATGCGACCGGCGAAAGCGTCCACCACACCGCGCCGCTCGTCTGGCGGGAAAAAATCGCCCGCGAAGGGCTGCTCGCCGGCGCCTGAGCGGGGTTTGGCTGAAGCGGCGGCCGCTTTAGGTCGCGGCACCGGCCCTCACCCCCACCCGGCCTCCCATAGCGTAACCTGCCGTTGGGAGGCCGGGTGGGGGTGAGGGGCGGTGCCGCCCGTGCGGCGTGAGCCGCACCACAAACAACCCGGCGCGCCCCCGCGGCTCATGCCGCACCACAAACACCGCCGCGTTCAGCCTCCGACCCGCGCCAGCCCCAGACGTTCGATCTCGATCTTGGGGCAGCGGTCCATCACCACGCGCAGCCCGGCGCGCGCGGCGCGTTCGGCGGCCTCGGGATTGACGACGCCCAGCTGCATCCACACCGCCCGCGCGCCGGCGGCGATGGCGGCATCGACGGCCTCGCCCGCCGCCTCGGGGCTGCGGAAGATGTCGACCATGTCGATGGGCGCGCCGATCTGCGCCAGATCGCGCCACACATATTCGCCGAACAGATGCTCGCCCGTGATCTGCGGATTGACCGGCAGCACCCGGTAGCCATGCGCGATCAGCGCCGCCATCACCCGGTTGCTCGGCCGGTCGGGCCGGTCCGACGCGCCGATCAGCGCGATCGTGCGGATGTCGGCAAGCAGGGCGGCGATATCGGCATCACGGGTCAGGATCATCGCCGTCAAACGCCCGGGCGCGGCGTGCGATCCAGCCAGTCCGTCACCTGCCCGGCCAGCCCGGCGAACAGCGTCGCCAGCGCATCGTCACCGGCGGCCGGGGGCTGGCCGGCGTCGGATGCGGTGCGGATCGCGATGTCGAGCGGGATGCGCCCCAGAAAGCCGATGCCCAACCGCGCCGCCGCCGCTTCCGCCCCGCCCTGGCCGAACGGATCGCTGCCCTTGCCGCAATGCGGGCACAGATAGCCGGCCATGTTCTCGACCAGCCCGATCACCGGCACATTGGCCTGATTGAACAGATCGATGGCGCGGGTGGCGTCGATCAGCGCCAGATCCTGCGGCGTCGACACGATCACCGCCCCCGCCGGCCGCCATTTGCTGATCATCG
Organism: Sphingomonas sp. URJC2; assembly: GCF_059803575.1. NCBI lineage: Bacteria > Pseudomonadati > Pseudomonadota > Alphaproteobacteria > Sphingomonadales > Sphingomonadaceae > Sphingomonas > Sphingomonas sp. URJC2. Next base: position 861 of record NZ_JAPFGX010000041.1, on the reverse strand, counting down.
ACAGCTGGACGTCGCCGGTGCCGGGCGGCAGATCGACGACCAGCAGCTCGACATCGCCCCAGGCGGCATCGATCAGCTGGCCAAGCGCACTGGCCGCCATCGGGCCGCGCCACGCCAGCGCCTGGCCGGGGCGGACCAGCTGGCCCATCGACAGCACCGGAATGCCGGCCGGCGTCATCACCGGCAGCAGGGTCTTGTCCTGCGCCTCGGGCCGCGTGCCTTCGACCGCCATCAGCCGGGGGACGGACGGGCCATAGATATCGGCATCGACCAGCCCGACCCGGTGGCCGGCACGCGCCAGCGCGACCGCCAGATTGGCGGCCAGCGTCGATTTGCCGACGCCGCCCTTGCCGCTGCCGACGGCGATGATGCGCCGGTCGACCCGCTCGCTGGTCATCGCCACGCGCACCTCGGCCACGCCCGGCACGGCGCGCAGCGCGGCGGTCGCCGCCTCCGCCATGCTGTCGCGGCCGGCCGCACTCAGGCCGGTGACGTCGAGGATGAGGCTGACGCGGCCCTGATGGATGCGCGGGGCGGCGGCGCGCGCGCCGGTGATCGGGGCGATCGCGGCGAGCAGCTGGTCGGGCGTGGGATCGGGGATGTCCATGATCTGCCGATAAGCGAGGGGGATGCCCCACGGAACACTGTTTTTCTTGAACCCGCTCCCTATAAAGGGAGGCATGAGCAGAACGACGGGGTGGTTCAGGCCACGAGGCGCGATGTTGAACGATGCCGGCGGCCCTTGGGGCGGCGGGCAGGGCGGCAACAGCAATGGTGGCGGTCAGGGCGGTGGCGGTGGCGGCCCCCCGCGCAATCCGTGGAGCCCGCCCCCCGGCGGGCGGCCGCGCGGGCCGCGCCCCG
>NZ_JAPFGX010000040.1:0-25369 GCF_059803575.1 Sphingomonas sp. URJC2 | reverse complement strand
GCGCTCGACCGGCACCGGACGCGGCTGCGCGAACTGACCGAGCGCCGCGGCCGGGCGGCGGCGGAGCGCGACGAGGCCGAGGCCGAGCTGACGGCGGCCGAGGCGGCGCTGGCGGCACTGCCCGACGGGACCGGGGTGGCGGCCGAGGTGGCGGCGCTTCAGGCCGACAGCGCGGCAGCGCGGGCACTGGTCAGCGACCGCAAGGCGCTGGCGGCGACGCGCGCCCGGGCGGTTGCCGGCGACCGCGACCGGCATCAGGCCGCGCAGAGCGAGGCGCGCGGCTGGCGCAGCCGCGCCGGCGATGCCGCGCGGCGGATCGCCGACATGGCGCGGCGCGACAGCGAACTGGCCGAGGAGCTGGCCGCGCTTGGCCCCCGGCCTGCCGCGCTCGAGGCCGAAATCGACCGTCTGGGCACGGCGCGGGCCGAGGCGGAGGCGGCGACCGGTGCGGCGCTGGCGGCACTGGACGCTGCCGAAGCGCGGACCCGTGCGGTCGAGGCGAAGCTGGCCGAGGCGGGCGAGGCGCTGGCGACCGCGCGGGAAGCGCGGGCAGGCGCAGCGGCGCGCGCCGAGGCGAGCGATCTGAGGCGGGTGGAAATGGGCCGGGTCTCGGGCGAGCGTTTTTCCTGCCCGCCGCCGGTGCTGCCCGAACGGGTGGGCTTCGCCTCGGCCGAGGTCGGCACGCCCGAGGCCGAATCGGCGCGGCACGACCAGCTGCTGCGCGACCGCGAACGCATCGGCCCGGTCAATCTGGTGGCCGAACAGGAGCTGGCCGAGCTGAGCGTCGCGCTCGACCGCATGACCGGCGAGCGCGACGAGCTGACCGAAGCGGTCAACCGGCTGCGCGGGTCGATCGGCAGCCTGAACCGCGAAGGGCGGGCGCGGCTGCTCCAGGCCTTTGCCGCCGTGGACGGGCATTTCCGGCGGCTGTTCACCCAGCTGTTCGGGGGCGGCGAGGCCTATTTGCAGCTGGTCGATTCGGATGATCCGCTGGAAGCGGGGCTGGAAATCATGGCCCAGCCGCCGGGCAAGAAGCTGGCCAGCCTGACCCTGTTGTCGGGCGGCGAACAGGCGCTGACCGCGGTCGCGCTGATCTTCGGCCTGTTTCTGACCAATCCGGCCCCGGTCTGCGTGCTCGACGAGGTCGATGCGCCGCTCGACGATGCCAATGTCGAGCGGTTCTGCGACCTGCTCGACGCGATGGCGGCGGGAACGGCGACCCGTTATCTGATCGTCACCCACAATGCGGTGACGATGAGCCGGATGCACCGGCTGTTCGGCGTGACCATGGTCGAACGCGGCGTCAGCCGGCTGGTGTCGGTCGATCTGGGCGCGGCCGAGGCCCTGCTCGCCGCTCAATAATCCGCCCCTCGATTTTGCGTCCCACCCGAAAGGAGCTGCCGTGACCGGCCCGACCATTTCCTTCCTGCTCTATCCCAATGTCACCCAGCTTGACCTGACCGGGCCGGCGCAGCTGTTTTCGCGCCTTCCGGGCGCGCGGATCGAGCTGGTGGCGGCCACGCCGGAGCCGGTGGCGACCGATTCGGGCTTTGCGCTGCTGCCCTCGGCGACATTTGCGACAGCGGCGCAGCCGGATATCGTCTGCATTCCCGGCGGCTTCGGCATCACCGGGGCGATGGAGGATGAGGCGGCGCTCGACTGGCTGGTGCGCGCCGCCCCCGGAGCCGAATGGGTGACGAGCGTGTGCGTCGGTTCGCTGATGCTGGGCGCGGCCGGGCTGCTTACCGGCTACCGCGCGACCTGCCACTGGGCGAGCCATGACTATCTGGCGGCATTCGGCGCGATCCCGGTGCGCGAGCGGGTGGTGTTCGACCGCAACCGCGTGACCGGCGGCGGGGTGACGGCGGGCATCGATTTCGCGCTGGCGCTGATCGCGCGCATCGCCGGCGACGATCATGCCCGGTTCGTGCAGCTGGGGCTGGAATATGATCCCGCCCCGCCCTTTGACGCCGGCACCCCGGAACGCGCCGCGCCGGAGATCGTCGCCCGTTACCGCGCGCTGGTCGACCAGACCGCGCCCGACCGGCCGCAGCGTTATCTGGCGGCGGCGGCGCGGCTGAAGGCGCGCCAGCAGGGCTGAGCAGCGGATACAAAAAAGGCGGGCCAGAGCGGCCCGCCTTTCTGTCTGTCGGTCGGATGCCGGATCAGGACTGGATCGGCGTCAGATTGACTGCGGCATATTTGCCGCGACGGTCGACCTCGAGTTCGAACTCCAGCCGGTCGCCTTCGTTCAGGCCCGCCATGCCGGCGCGCTCGACTGCCGAGATGTGCACAAAGGCATCGGGCTGGCCGTCATCGCGCTGGATGAAGCCGAAGCCCTTCATCGCGTTGAAGAACTTGACGGTCCCGCTCGCCTTTTCGCCGGTCAGCTGACGCTGCGGGCCGCCAGCGCCACGCGGCGCGGCGTCGCGCGGCGGAGCACGATCGGTCACGGGCAGCGGCTCGCCTTCGATCTTGAGGTCGGTCGCCGACACGCGCCCGCCACGATCAACGAGCGTGAAGCCGAGCGGCTGACCTTCGGCCAGGCCGGTCAGGCCGGCGCGCTCGACCGCCGAGATGTGCACGAACACATCCTCGCCGCCATCGTCGCGCACGATGAAGCCAAAGCCCTTCTGACCGTTGAAGAACTTCACGACCCCGGTGCCTTCGCCGATCACCTGGGCGGGCATGCCGCCGCGGCCGCCGCCAAAGCCCCCGCCACCGCCGCCGAAACCACCGCCGCCGCCGCCAAAGCCGCCGCCGCGCGGGCCGCCAAAGCCCCCGCCGCCACCACCAAAGCCGCCGCCGCCGCCGAAGCCGCGATCGCCAAAGCCGCCACGGTCGCCAAAGCTTTCAAAGCCCTCGTCGCCGAAACCGTCCCGCTTGTCCCTGCCACCGCGCTGACCGCGCCGCCCTCTGTCGAAACCCATGCCGTTCAAATCTTTCCCGGTTCGCCCACCAAAACCCGTCAGAACAGGCGCACCGGACGATGGCCGCTCGTTCTCAAGACGCAAAGCCATAGATGCGCCCAAGTTTTGCTATAGCCGAGATTCGCGCCCGCCGCGAACAAAATATCCACAGCCAGACACCGGCATGTTTCGGCCTGTCCGCAGCCACCGGGAAATCATCGCCGTCGAGACAAACAACAAGCGCGGATGCGCCCCCGGCGCTGCATTCCGCTGCCGCGGGGAAGGAGAAAGGCCGGGCGGGACCATCCCGTCCGCCGTCGGACAAAGGCGGCGGCCGTGCCGGCCCCGCCGAATCGGCGCGGCGATGCCGGGCCGCACGGCTATCGGCCATTGAGCGGCGGCCCCGACCGGCCTATGCGCAGGGCATGACCGTCCATTTCCACGAAGAAGACCTGCCCGCCGGTGTGCTCGCCGACGGCGCGATCGCTGTCGACACCGAGACCATGGGGCTGGTCACGCCCCGCGACCGGCTGTGCGTCGTCCAGATCAGCGACGGGCGCGGCGACGAGCATCTGGTGCGCTTCGGCCCCGGCTCCGATTATGCGGCCCCGGTGCTGCGGGCGGTGCTCGCCGATCCGGCGCGGCTGAAGCTCTATCATTTCGCGCGCTTCGATCTGGCGGCGATCCAGCATTATTTGGGCGTGGTTGCCGCCCCCGTCTATTGCACCAAGACGGCGTCGCGGCTGGTGCGCACCTATACCGATCGGCACGGCCTGAAAGAGCTGGTGCGCGAACTGCTCGGCCAGGACATTTCCAAGCAGCAGCAAAGCTCCGACTGGGGCGGCCCGGTGCTGAGCGAGGCGCAGTGCGATTATGCCGCGTCCGATGTGCGCTATCTGCATGCGCTGCGCGACGAGCTTGACCGCCGGCTGGCGCGCGAAGGGCGGACGGCGCTCGCCCAGGCCTGTTTCGACTTCCTGCCACACCGCGCCGCGCTCGATCTCGCCGGCTGGCCGGACATCGACATTTTCGCTCATGTTTGAGCAGCCATGTGATCGGGGCCGGCCCATATCCCGCCGGTCCGGTTCCAAGCGGCGCGGCGCGGCGCGTGTCTGAAGCCGCCGACCGCTCGCGCGACGCGCGCCGGCTATGGGCGCTGCCCGGCAGCAGCCATGACCGGCTGGTGCGGCTGCTGCAGGGCGGGCTGCCGGTGCTGATCGGCGCGCTGGTCGCGATCCTGTCGATCGCGCCGCTGACCGACAGCAACGAGCTGAGTTTCGTGCTCGACAAGAACCGGGTCGATGTCGCGCGCGAACGGATGCGCGCGACCGAGGCGCTCTATCGGGGCGAGGACAGCAAGGGTCAGCCTTTTTCGCTGCGCGCCGGATCGGCCGTGCAGGCGACGTCGCGCGAGCCGGTCGTGCGGCTGAGCGACCTGTCGGCGCGGCTGCTGATGCGCGACGGCCCGGCGGTGCTCGAGGCGGACCGGGCGCGCTATGACATGCAGAAAGAGACCGTCGCCGTCGAAGGGCCGGTGACCTTCCAGTCGGCCGATGGCTATCGGCTGGCGACGCGCGACGTCGATGTCGATCTGAAGGGCCGCACCCTCGCCAGCCGGGGTGCGGTTGACGGCCGGATGCCGATCGGCACGTTCGGCGCGGCGCGGCTGAGCGCCGATCTCAATGCCCGGATCGTGCGGCTGGAAGGCGGCGCACGCTTGCACATCACCCAGGGTCGGGCCAGAGGAGCGCGATGACGATGTTCGCCCGTATCTGTGCGACGCTGGCCCTGGCGCTGGCCGGCCCCGCCGCCGCCCAGGCGCTGCGCGGCCACAACACCGCTGCCCCCGTCGATGTCGAGGCCGACAGGATCGAGGTGCAGGACCGCGCCGACCGCGCGGTGTTTGCCGGCAATGTCCGCGTGCGCCAGGGCGATCTGTCGCTCGACGCCGCGCGGCTGACCATCGCCTATGACCGGCAGGGCGGCGATGGCCTGCAGATCGAGCGGCTCGACGCCGCCGGCGGCGTCACCGTGCGCAGCCCCAGCGAGACGGCGCGCGGCCAATATGCGATCTATGACCTCAACCGGCGGCAGATCACGATGCTCGGCGGTGTTACGCTTAACCAGGGGGCGAACACCATTCGCGGCGGGCGGCTGGTGATCGATCTCAACAGCGGGCGCGCGAGCGTCGACGGTGCCGCGGCCCCGGGCGCGACGACCGGCCGGGGCGGCCGCGTCACCGGGCGATTCACCGTGCCGCAGCGCCAGGACAGCCCGCAGCCGCCGCGCTGACCCCGGTCCCCGCATCGGGCCGGCCCGGCGTCGGCCTGGCCGCCATGCACAAAGCTTGCCAAGCGCCGTTTCTTCACCAATCATCAACCGCGACCTGCGATCGCCCGGAGCCGGCATGACCGAACTCGTCCACCCCGAAGCCGCCCGATCCGATGCCGCCCCGGCGGCGGAATCCGCCCCGGCGGGCGGGCTGGCCGTGGTGTCGATCGCCAAGGCCTATGACCGGCGCACCGTGCTGTCGGATGTGTCGCTGTCGGTCGCGCGCGGCGAAGTGGTCGGGCTGCTCGGCCCCAATGGCGCGGGCAAGACGACCTGCTTCTATTCGATCATGGGGCTGGTGAAGCCCGATTCGGGGCGCATCCTGCTCGACGGGCAGGACATTACCGGCCTGCCAATGTATCGCCGCGCGATCCTGGGGCTGGGCTATCTGCCGCAGGAAACCTCGATCTTTCGCGGGCTGAGCGTTGAACAGAATATCTCCGCCGTGCTCGAACTGGCCGAGCCGGACAAGGATGCGCGCGCCGCCCGGCTGGAAACGCTGCTCGACGAATTCGGGCTGGCGCGGCTGCGCGGATCGCCGGCCATGGCGCTGTCGGGCGGGGAAAGGCGGCGCTGCGAGATTGCCCGGGCGCTGGCCGCCGATCCGTCGATCATCCTGCTCGACGAGCCTTTTGCCGGCATCGACCCGATTTCGATCTCCGACATTCGCGATCTGGTCAAGCAGCTGAAACAGCGCGGGATCGGCGTGCTGATCACCGATCACAATGTCCGCGAAACGCTCGACATCGTCGACCGCGCCTGCATCATCTATGATGGCCGGGTGCTGTTTGCGGGCAGCCCCGAGGCGCTGGTCGCCGATGCCAATGTCCGCCGCCTGTATCTGGGCGAGGGCTTCGCGCTGTAGCGGCGGGCATGGCGCTTTCCCCCCGCCTCGACCTGCGCCAGTCGCAATCGCTGGTGATGACGCCGCAGCTGCAGCAGGCGATCAAGCTGCTGACGCTGTCCAACCTCGAGATCGAAAGCTTCATCGCCGGCGAGCTGGAGCGCAATCCGCTGCTCGGCACCGATGAACAGGAGCGCGGCGATCAGGGGCGGGGCGAACAGGCGCGCGGGGACGGCGATGGCAGCTGGGGCGATGCCGGGGGTGACGAGGACTGGAGCGAGGGGAGCGGACCCGGTGAGCCGGTGACCGCCGACCGGCTGATCGCGCATGGCGACGGCATTGCCGATACGCCGCTCGACGTCGATCTGGTCGCCGAGACATTTCACCATGACGGGCCGGCCGATGCCGCGCCGGACCGGGGCGACGGAGCCGGGGCGGGCGATGGCGCCATGCCCGACTGGGAACCGTCGCTGGGCGGCGGCGACGGCGGCGGGGCCGCGAGCGCGGACGGTCCGGATTTCGACAGCTTTGCCGCGCCCGCCGCATCGCTTGGCGATCATCTGCTTGCCCAGGCCGGCCAGTGCCTGTCGGGCACCGACCTGGCGATCGCCACCCATCTGATCGACCTGATCGACGAGGCGGGGTATCTGCGCGCCGCGCTGCTCGATATCGCGCAGCGGCTGGGCGTTCCGCTGGCGGCGGTCGAACGGGTGCTGGGCGTGATCCATGGCTTCGACCCGACCGGGGTGGGGGCGCGCAGCCTGGCCGAATGTCTGGCACTGCAGGCGCGCGAGGCCGACCGTTACGATCCGGCGATGGCGCGGATGATCGACAATCTCGACCTGCTCGCGGCCGGCAAGCTCGCCCAGCTCAAGCGCATCTGCGGGGTGGATGACGAAGATCTGGCCGACATGATCCGCGAGCTGCGCGGCTATGATCCCAAGCCCGGCCTCAGGTTCGACGGCGCGCGGGTGGAGGCGGTCAGCCCCGATCTGTTCGTCGCCCGGCGCGGCGAGGGCTGGGCGATCGAGATCAACGGCGCGACCCTGCCCCGGCTGCTCGTCGACCGGCATTATTATGCCGAGCTGTGCGCGGGGGCGAACAAGGCATCGCGCGCCTGGCTGGGCGAACAGCTGCAAAGCGCCAACTGGCTGATCAAGGCGCTCGACCAGCGCCAGCGCACGATCATCAAGGTCGCGACCGAAATCGTGCGCCGCCAGGAAGGGTTTTTCCAGAAAGGCGTCGCGCATCTGCGCCCGCTGACGCTGCGTCAGGTCGCCGAGGCGGTCGGGCTGCACGAATCGACGGTCAGCCGCGTCACCTCCAACAAATATCTGAGCTGCGCGCGCGGGCTGTTCGAACTCAAATATTTCTTCACCAGCGCGATCCAGGCGGCCGATGGCGGCGAGGCGGTGTCGGCCGAGGCGGTGAAGACCGCGATCCGCACGCTGATCGCCGCCGAACAGCCCGATGCGATCCTGTCCGACGACACGCTGGTCGACATGCTGCGCGAACGCGGCTTCGACATCGCGCGGCGCACGGTCGCCAAATATCGCGAGGCGCTGGGAATCGGATCATCCGTGCAGCGCCGGCGGCAAAAGGCGCTCGGCATGCGCGCCGCCTGAGGGGCGGGTTTACCAGGTTGAAGGATTAACGGGGGCATGATCGACCGCGCCTAATCCTGGGGACCGGCCATCATGACCAAGTTCAGCCGCAATTGCAGCCTTGTGACCCTTGCCCTCGCTCTGGCCGCCTGCGGAGGCGGCGGGGGTGGTGGCGGCGTCGGCTCGGCGGGTTCGGCCCCGCCCGCACCGGCTCCTGCGCCCGCACCAGCACCGGCTCCTTCGCCGGCCCCTGCTCCCGCACCCGCGCCTGCACCGGCTCCCTCGCCTGCCCCGGCGCCCAGCCCGTCGCCGGCTCCTGCACCTGCGCCCGCGCCCGCGCCGGCCCCCGCTCCTGCTCCTGCTCCTGCTCCTGCTCCGGCTCCGGCTCCGGCTCCGGCCCCGGCCCCGGCGCCCACCACCAACACCACGCTCACCAATCTTCAGGTCAGCGAGACCTTCGCCGCCGCCGGCGGCCGCATTCAGGCGACCTTGGGCGCGACCGGCAACAGCGGCATCACCGGCACGCTGTCCGACGCCGGCACCGGCGTCAGCCTGGCCTATGACGCGGCGACCGGCGGCTATACGATCCGCGACGCGACCGGGGCGAGCACCAGCTTCCTACCCGCCAATCGCGAGGCGACGACCGCCCCCGGCCGGTCGGATGCGGTGGCGACCGTCTATTCCAAATCCAGCGGCAGCCGCGACGACGAACTGGTGCTGTTCAATCCGGGCAGCGGCAACACCCAGCTTGCGCTCACCTATGTCAGCTATGGCGCGTGGCAGGCGCTGACCGACAATGGCGCGACCTCGACGCTGGCCACCCAGTATTTCGTGTTCGGGGTGCGCCAGTCGCCGACCCAGCCGAGCACCGGCTCGGCCAGCTACACGACCAAGCCCGACGGGCTGTGGGTGACGCCGAACGGCGTCTATTCGCTGTCGGGCACCAGCAGCTTCACCGCCAATTTCTCGGCGATGACGGTGTCGACCCAGCTCAATCTCACCGGCACGCTCGCCACCGACAGCGCGACGACGCGCAGCCTGGGCACGTTCAACGGCACCGGCACCATCGCCGCGCTCGGCGGCGGCTTTTCGGGCAGCTTCACCCAGTCGGGCACCGATGCCGGGGGCAACACGTATAGCGGCGGCTTTACCGGCGCGTTTTTCGGCCCGCAGGGGCAGGAAGTCGGCTATAGCTTCCGCCTGACCGGCACCGGCGGGACGGCGGTGGGCGCCGTCGTCGGCCGGGGCAACTGAGCGCGGACAGGATCCGGGCAGACAGGGAGGGCATGATGACGGTCGCCGCGCGGCGCGCGCTGCACGTCATCGTCCTTGTGGCGCTGGGGCTGGCCCTCAACGCCGGGCTGCCCGCCCGCGCCGCCGACACCGATCCGCCCTGCGAAGCGGCGCGCGGCTGTGCCTCCGGGCTCAGCGCGGCGCAGGTGTTCGCGGTTGCCGAGGCTCAGGCGGCGGCCGGCCGGGTCGCCGCAGCCGAAACGCTGCTGCGCGGGCTGACCCGCGATCCCGATAGCGACATCCGCGCCGAGGCGCGCTTCCGCCTGTCGGTGCTGGCGGAGGCACGCGGCGACCGTGCCGGCGCGATTGCCTGGCTGAAAGAGCTGATCGACGAAAAGCCCGGCGCGCCGCGCCCGCGGCTGGAACTGGCACGGCTGCTGGCGCTGGCCGGGGACGAAGCGGGCGCGCGCCGCGAGCTGCGCCGCGCCGGGGCGGCCGGCCTGCCCGAAGATGTCGCGCGCGTCGTCGACCGGTTCGCGCTGGCGCTGCGCTCCAGCCGGCCGATCGGCGGGGCGTTCGAACTCGCCCTCGCCCCCGATTCCAACATCAACCGCGCGACCAGCCTGCAAAGCGTCGACACGGTGGTCGCACCGCTGGTGCTCAGCCCCGATGCACGCGCGCGCTCGGGCATCGGCGTGTCGCTGTCGGGCCAGGGCTTTGCCCGCATCGCCCTGTCCGACACGGTCGAATGGCTGAGCCGTGTGTCGGCGCGCGGCGATCTCTATGGCCGGTCGCAGTTCAACGATGTGGTGCTGACGCTCGCCACCGGGCCGGAGCTGCGCGCCGGGGGCACAAGGCTGCGCCCGGCGCTGGTCGGCACCCGCCGCTGGTTCGGCGGCGCGCGCTTTTCCGATGCGGTCGGCGGCTCGTTCAACCTGTTGCGGCCGCTCGACCGGACCAGCCAGATCGAGGCCGAGCTGACGCTGCTCGACAGCCGTTTTCCGCTGATCCCGGCGCAGGACGGGCTGCTCGCCGATCTCAACATCGCCTATGACCGCGCCTTCTCGCCGCGCTTCAGCGGGCGGGTGGGCGCGCGGATCACCCGGCAGGAGGCGCGCGAGGCCTTCCTCGCCAACCGCACGGTCGCGTTCGACCTGCTCGCCTCGCGCGCGTTCGGCAAGCAATTGCTGTTCCTGCAGGCGGTGGGCAGCCGGCTGCAGGGCGATGCCCGCGACCCGCTGTTCGGCGCGGTGCGGCGCGACACGCGGATCGACCTGACCGCCGGGCTGATCCTGCGCCGCTTCACCCTGCACGGGCTGGCACCGCTGATCCGCATCACCCGCACGTCGAGCAGCTCGACCATCCCGATCTTCGACTTCAACCGCACCCGTGTCGAGTTCGCCCTGTCGCGCGAGTTCTAGAGCATTTTAAAGCCGGGGGAGGCACTGGCTGCCCCCCCCCTCACACCGGCAGCGCGGTCGTCGCCTTGATTTCCGACAGCGCGACCACCGAGTTGATTTCCTGCACCCCCGGCACGCGGCTCAGCCGGTCGAAGAAAAAGCGTTCATAGGCGTCGACATCCTCGACGACGATCTTGAGCAGGAAATCGACCGTGCCCATCAGCACATAGCATTCGAGCACTTCGGGATAGTCGCGGATCGCGGCGCTGAACTCCTCCAGATTGGCGCGGCCGTGCGAGTTGAGCTTCACCTGCGCGAAGATCTGCGCCTTCAGCCCCAGCGCCTGCCGGTCGAGCAGCGCGACGCGGCGGCGGATCAGCCCGTCTTCGGTCAGCCGCTGCACCCGCCGCCAGCAGGGCGAGGTCGACAGGCCGACCCGCTCCGCCAGCTCGGCCATCGACAGGCCGGCATCCTGTTGCAGCTCGCGCAGGATCTTGCGGTCGAACGCATCAAGGTCCGGCATATTGTTCCCCAATATCGATGATCCTTGGCATGGTTTTGCGCAGAAAATGCCGATCCGCACAAGATAGGCAAGAAGATGCGGATGATTTTGGCGATGATTTGCCCACCCCCTCCTGCCCGAGTCGCTACCATGGCCCATCTGTCCGCTGCCACCCACGCCCCGCATGAAGCCGTCCATCTGATCGAGGATGCCGAATCGGGCCTGAAGGGCGTGATCGCCATTCATTCGACCGCGCTTGGCCCGGCGGCGGGCGGGTGCCGGCTGTGGCACTATGCCGATGACGCCGCGATGCTGGCCGATGCGCTGCGGCTGGCGCGCGGCATGAGCTACAAGAACGCGCTGGCCGGCCTGCCCTTTGGCGGCGGCAAGGCGGTGATCCGCATGCCCGCCGCGCTGGCCGGCCGGGCGCGGCTGTTCGCCGCCTTTGGCCGCGCGGTTGCCGCGCTCGACGGCGCCTATGTGACGGCCGAGGATGTCGGCACGACGACCGCCGACATGGCAGAGGTGCGCGCGCGGACCCGGTTCGTCGCCGGGCTGCCCGCGCGCCCCGGCCAGGCCGGGGGCGATCCCAGCCCGTGGACGGCCCTGGGCGTGTTCGTGGCGATGGAGGCGGCGGCGCGCAGCCTGGCGCGCGGGCCATCGGGCCTGTCCGGGCTGCGGGTGGCGGTGCAGGGCGTCGGCCAGGTCGGCGCGGCGCTGTGCGCGCTGCTGCACGGGGCGGGCGCAAAACTGGTCGTCGCCGATGCCGATGCGGCACGGGCGGCGGCGGTCGCCGCGCGCTTCGGCGCAAGCACCGTGCCGCCAGAGGCGATCATCGCCGCCGATGCCGATATCTTCGCGCCGTGCGCGCTCGGCGGCACGCTCGACCGCGACGGCATTGCCGCGCTCAACGCCCGGCTGGTGTGCGGCGCGGCCAACAACCAGCTGGCGACGCCCGAGGATGGCGCGCGGCTGGCCGAACGCGGCGTGCTTTATGCCCCCGATTATGTCGCCAATGCCGGCGGAATCATCAATGTCGCCGCCGAATATCTGGGCGAGGCCGCCGACGCGGTCGAGGCGCGGGTGCGCGCCATCGGCCCGCGCATGGCGCTGATCCTTGCCCGCGCGGCCGAATGCGGCGCGACGCCGGTCACGGTCGCCGATGCGATGGCCGAGGCGGTGATGGCCGAAGGCCGGGTCGGGCTGAACAGGACCGGAATCGCGGCGTGACCGGGGCATCGGCACGGCTCAGTATCCTTGCCACCGCAGACGCCGGAACGCCGGCGCGGCTGCTCGACCAGCTCGCCCAGCGCGCGATCCTGCCGCGGGCAATGACGATGGCGCGGCGGGGCGACATGGTGCAGCTGGATGTCCAGCTCGACCCGATTGCGGATCAGGCGCTCGACCTGCTCGCCGAGCGGATGCGGGCGCTGATCGTGGTCGCCGAGGTGCGCGTGACCCGCAACCACGCCCTCCCCGCCAGCCGGCACCGCCCGGCCGACCTGCCCGGCCGCGCGCGTCAAGACAGGCTTTGCCGGGCCGCCCCAAGCGCGAATCCCCTTGTTCGCGAAACGCGTTCCTAGCTAGAGGGCGGAGTCTTGCGGGCGCATGCCCGGCCTGTCAGCGGGAGAAGAATGTGATGCGTGCCGATCTGGGTCTTGCGGCGCGGCCCGGTGCCGCCCTGGCGGAGCGCGCGGCATGAGCGGGCAGACCGGATCTGCGGCGGCCCCCGTGCCGGCCGCGCTCGAGCCGACCGGCGCACTCAGCGTCGAGACCGTGCAGACCGTGCATCACTGGGATGACCGGCTGTTCAGCTTCCGCATCACCCGCCCGACCTCGTTCCGCTTTCGCTCGGGCGAGTTCGTGATGATCGGCCTGCCCGGCGACAATGGCAAGCCGCTGCTGCGCGCCTATTCGGTCGCCAGCCCGGCCTGGGACGAGGAGCTGGAGTTCCTGTCGATCAAGGTCGAGAACGGCCCGCTGACCTCCCGGCTCCAGCACATCCAGCCCGGCGACCAGATCTATCTCGGCCGCAAGCCGACGGGCACGCTGGTGACCGACGCGCTCAAGCCCGGCAAGCGGCTGTTCCTGCTGTCGACCGGCACCGGCCTGGCACCGTTCATGAGCCTGATCCGCGATCCCGACGTCTATGAGCTGTATGACCAGATCCTCGTCGCCCATTCGGTGCGGCGGGTGTCGGAACTGGCCTATTTCGACCTGCTCGAAGGCAAGCTGACCGGCGATCCGCTGGTCGAGGATCAGGCGCGGGCGCAGTTCCATTACCTGCCGACGGTGACGCGCGAGCCGTTCCGCACCAGCGGGCGCATCGGCGCGCTGATCGACAATGGCGCGATCTTTGCGGGGCTTGACGGCCCGGCCGCGTTCGACCCGGCGACCGACCGGGTGATGCTGTGCGGCAGCATGGAGATGATCAAGGAGTTCGCCGCCCGGTTCGACGCGCTCGGCTTTGTCGAAGGCTCGAACGCCGCGCCCGGCGATTATGTGATCGAACGCGCCTTTGTCGGCTGACTGAAGCGCCCGGGCGGGGGTTTTTGGCGCGCCTCGCGGCGCGGGGGGCGTTGTTTGTTGCGCGCCTCGCGGCGCGGGAGCGGCACCGGCCCGCACCCCCACCCGGCCTCCCATAGCGTAACCTGCCGTTGGGAGGCCGGGTGGAGGTGCGGGCCGGTGCCGTTCTTGCCAGCTAGGCCGTTTTCCCCCGATCACACGTCCAGATTGGCGACGCTCAGCGCATTTTGCTGGATGAACTCGCGGCGCGGTTCGACGACATCGCCCATCAGCCGGGTGAAGATCTCGTCGGCCAGATCGGCCTGGGCAATCTCGACCTTGAGCAGCGACCGGTTTTCCGGATCGAGGGTCGTTTCCCACAATTGCTCGGCATTCATTTCGCCCAGCCCCTTGTAGCGCTGGATCGACAGGCCCTTGCGCCCGGCGGCGAGCACGGCTTCGAGCAGTTCCGACGGGCGGGTGACGGCAATGCCGCGGCCATCGACGGGCGCGGCATCATCGCCCTCTTCCGCCGCCGCCGCACGCACCGAAACGAGCCGCGACGGTTCGCGATAGCTGTCGGCCTGTTCGGCCGCGAGCGCGTGGAGCTTGCGCGCTTCTGCCGAGCCGAGAAACGCCGGTTCGATCAGATGATGGTCGGTCACGCCGCGCCACAGCCGTTCGAGGTGATAGCCGCCCTCGGCCGCCACCCGGCCGCTCCACCGCGCCTCGGGATCGCCGCGGTCGAGCCAGGCGGCGACCCGGACGATCGCCCCGCCGCGATCGACCAGATCGGGGGCGAGCGCGCCGCCCAGCGCCAGCGCCTCGATGATCGCCGGATCATAGCGGCGCGGCGCATAGGCCATCAGCATCCGCATCCGCCGCGCATGTTCGACCAGCTGGCGCAGATCGGCCCCGGCGCGGGCGCCATCCACGGTGTCGAGCCGCATCGCCTCGATGCCGTTGTCGATCAGATAATCGTCGAGCGCGGCATTGTCCTTCACATAGGTCTCCGACCGGCCGCGCGCGACTTTGTAGAGCGGCGGCTGGGCGATGTAGAGATGCCCGCCGGCGATGATTTCGGGCATCTGGCGGTAGAAGAAGGTCAGCAGCAGCGTGCGGATATGGGCGCCGTCGACATCGGCGTCGGTCATGATGATGATCTTGTGGTAGCGCAGCTTGTCGAGCTTGAAATCATCGCGCCCGATGCCGGTGCCGAGCGCCTGGATCATCGTGCCGATTTCCTTGGACGACAGCATCCGGTCGAACCGCGCCCGCTCGACGTTCAGGATCTTGCCTTTGAGGGGCAGGATCGCCTGATAATGGCGGTCGCGCCCCTGCTTGGCCGAGCCGCCGGCGCTGTCCCCTTCGACCAGGAACAGTTCGGACTTGGCGGGATCGCGCTCCTGACAGTCGGCCAGCTTGCCGGGCAGCGAGGCGATGTCCATCACCCCCTTGCGCCGCGTCAGCTCGCGCGCCCGGCGCGCCGCCTCGCGCGCGGCGGCGGCGTCGATCACCTTCTGGACGATCGACCGCGCATGCTGGGGATTTTCCTCCAGCCATTCGTCGAGCTTGTCGGCCATCAGCTGTTCCATCGGCTGGCGCACTTCGGAACTGACCAGCTTGTCCTTGGTCTGCGAGCTGAACTTCGGATCGGGCAGCTTGACCGACACGATCGCCGTCAGCCCTTCGCGCATGTCGTCGCCGGTCAGGCTGACCTTTTCCTTTTTGAGCAGGCCCGAGCGTTCGGCATAGCCGTTGAGCGTGCGGGTAAGCGCCGCGCGGAACGCCGCCATATGGGTGCCGCCGTCGCGCTGCGGGATGTTGTTGGTGAAGGCGAGGACGTTCTCGTAATAGCTGTCATTCCATTCGAGCGCGATGTCGATGCCGATGGCATCGCGCTGCCCGGAAATGGCGATGGGATCGGGAAACAGCGGCGTCTTGGCGCGGTCGAGCCATTTCACGAACGCGGCGATGCCGCCTTCATAATAAAGCTCATGCTCCACCCGCTCGGCATGGCGGGCATCGACCAGCTTCAGCCGCACGCCCGAGTTCAGAAAGGCGAGTTCGCGGTAGCGATGCTCGAGCTTGTCGAAATCGAACTCGGTGATCTTGAACGTGGCGGGCGAGGGCAGGAAGGTCACGCGCGTGCCGCGCTTGCCGGCGGGCGCGTCGGCGACCACCTTGAGCGGGGCTTCGGCATCGCCGTGGCGGAAACGCATGAAATGTTCGCGCCCGTCGCGCCAGATCGTCAGGTCCAGCCATTCGCTGAGCGCATTGACCACCGACACGCCGACGCCGTGCAGGCCGCCCGACACCTTATAGGCATTGTCGTCGGACGTGTTCTCGAACTTCCCCCCGGCATGGAGCTGGGTCATGATGACTTCGGCGGCCGACACGCCTTCTTCGGCGTGGATATCGGTCGGGATGCCGCGGCCATTGTCCTCGACCGACACCGAACCGTCGGGGTTGAGCTGGATCAGGATCAGGTCGCAATGCCCGGCCAGCGCCTCGTCAATCGCATTGTCCGACACCTCGAACACCATGTGGTGAAGGCCCGAGCCGTCGTCGGTGTCGCCGATATACATTCCCGGGCGCTTGCGGACCGCGTCCAGGCCCTTCAGCACCTTGATCGAATCTGCGCCGTAGCTGTTGTCATTGGGGGTCGTTGCCATGGCGAGGATATAGGGAATCAGGCCCCCGAACGAAAGCAAAATGGCCCGGCCGGGCGATTGTGGCGGGGGCGGCCGCGCGCTACGCTCTGCGCCTGCAAAACGGGGAGGGACTGGCGATGCGCAAGACCATGGTTCGGGGGCTGGGCCGGAGACTGGGCTGGGTGCTGGGTGGCGGGCTGGCCGCGCTGCTCGCCGCAGTCGCGGCACCCGCCGCGCCGGCGGGCGATGCGGCAGGCGATGCCGCCGGCCAGGCGCTGACCGCGCGCCGCGCCGCATTCCGCATGTCGGCGGTCACCTTCGGCGCGCTGCGCGCAATGGGCGAAAGCGGCGACATCAGCCGCGCCGCCTTCCCCGCCAGCGGGCTGGCACTCTGGGCCAAGGCGCTGCCCGGCAGCTTCCCGGCCGGATCGAACCTTGAAGGCAGCGACGCACTGCCGCTGATCTGGTCGGACCGGGCCGGGTTCGTCGCGGCGGCCGCCGCCTATCAGGCGGCGACGGCGCGACTGGAAAGCGCGGCCAAGGCGGGCGATGTGCCCGGATACCGCGCGGCGCTGGCCGAAACCGGCAAGTCCTGCGGCGCCTGCCACGACCGCTATCGCAAGCCGCAGCCTAAATAATCCGGCCAGATAATCCGGCCCGACAGGCCGTCCGTCAGGCGGGGCGGACGGCGACGATAGCGTCGATTTCGACCGCGGCCCCCAGCGGCAGCGCCGGCACGCCCACCGCGCTGCGCGCATGGCTGCCCGCCTCGCCGAACACATCGGCCATCAGCGTCGATGCGCCATCGGCGACCTTGGGCTGATCGGTGAAGCGCGGATCGGAGGTCACGAACACGCCAAGCTTGACGATCCGCTCGACCCGGTCGAGCGAGCCGAGCGCCTTGGCGATCTGGGCGAGCAGCATCACGCCGCACAGCCGCGCCGCCTCGCGCCCGCGCTCGACATCCAGATCCTCGCCCAGCCGGCCGGTCACGACCTCGCCGCCGCGAAACGGCAGCTGGCCCGACACATAGAGAAACCCGCCCGCCTCCACGGTCGGCACATAGGCGGCGACCGGGGCGGCCGGGACCGGCAGTTTCAGGCCCAGTTCCTTCAGGCGATCATCGATGCTCATGCATGAGGCTCCATCATTTCGTCGGTGAAATCGGTATTCGCGGCCGGCGCGATCCCCAGCCGCGCGGCGATCCACGGCGCGGCCTCGCGCCAGCAATCGATGCGCGCATGGGCAAAGGGCGCGGGCGGCAGCAGCGGGGCCAGCGCCGCCTCGGCAACCATGTGCAGCCGGTGGACGTCGGGCGCATGGCCGGCGACCGATTCGTGATGCACGGCCAGATCGTCGACGAACACGGCGGCACTCGGCCCATATTCGTCGAGCAGCCGCGCAACCGGCGCGCCCTTGCCGCCCTGATTGCAGACGACGCGGTGGCGGATGCCGACCGCCTCAAGCTGGCGCACCCGCCCCTGATGATGATGGTCGCCCAGATTGGTGAGCACGACGATGTCGGCGCTGGCGGCGATCATGGTCAGCGTCTCGCGCGCATGCGGCACCGGCGTCTGGCGGTGCATTTCGGTGACGAAGAAACCGTCGAGCAGCGGCCAGATCTCGGCCGGTGCAAGCGTGCTGCCGCAGGCGCGGCGCGTGAGCGCGTGGGCAAACTCGCTGCCCAGCGCGAAATCAATGTCGTGCGCCTCGCCCAGCCAGTCGCCGAAATGGCGGACCATGTGCAGCAGCACCTCGTCGCAATCGGTGATCAGCAGCGGCCGGCTCATCGCTCCAGCTCCCGCCGCGCGGCGACCAGATCGGCGGGATCGACGCCGAGCGCGCTGGCGCAGCCGAGCAGATCCGGCTCATGCCCCTCAAGGAACGCAAGCGCGGCGGCCAGACAGGTCGGGTCGCCCAGCCGCGCGCGCAGATCGGCGGGCGACAGGCCGGTCAGGGCGAGCAGCCGTTCGGCGCGGTCGCCATCGTCCAGCACCCAGGCGAGAGCGCTCAGACCGAGCGTCTGCGCATCGCGATTTGTTTCAACCGGTTGCATCGTCTATGAACCTGACAGGGGGCGAGAAGAAAGCGGGGCACTGGTGCCGAAGAAAGTCCTTGTTGTCGAGGACAACGAGCTCAATCTCAAGCTGTTCTGCGATCTGCTCAGGGCGCATGACTATGTCGCCGAAGCGGTCCGGGACGGCCGGGAAGCGGTTGCCCGGGCGCGGGATTTTGCGCCCGATCTGGTGATCATGGACATTCAGCTGCCGCATGTCAGCGGGCTGGAGCTGATCGCGACGCTGAAAGCCGACGAGCAATTGCGGCCGATCCCGATCATGGCGGTCACCGCCTATGCGGCCAAGGGCGATGAGGAACGCATCCGCGCGGCGGGGGCGGAGGCCTATGTGTCCAAGCCGATCTCAGTGATCCGCTTCGTCGAAAGCGTGGGCGCGCTGGTCTGAGCCCGCGCGCAAAGCGCCCCGCAGGCGGCAGGTCGCCGGCAAGCAGCAGTCAGGGAATGGCGCGGAAGAGGCGGCGAAGTCGCCGGCCGTATGCCATGGCGACCCTTGGCGCGGCGCTTCCCGGCTGGCCTTGCAGCCGGGGAAAACGGGTGCGGGCACGGAGCAGAGTGCGGTCGTCGAATCGCCGCACAGCACCGATATGGGCGGCTGAACGCCGCACAGCACCAAATGCGGGCGGCTTGCCGCCGCACGGCATCAAAAGCGGGCGGCTTGCCGCCGCCCGGTGCCCGATTACTTGATCTTGGCTTCCTTGAACTCGACATGCTTGCGCACGACGGGATCATATTTGCGGAAGCTCAGCTTTTCCGTCTGGGTGCGCGGATTCTTCTTGGTCACGTAGAAGAAGCCGGTGTCGGCGGTGCTGACGAGCTTGATCTTGACGGTGGTCGGCTTGGCCATGACCGGTGAACCTTCATGAACTGGAAAAAGAAAAGCGGCGTCGCCGCCGCTCCCATCGGTGGGCGCTCATGCGCGAGGGCGGGCGATGAGTCAAGGCCCCCGGATTTCGCCCCAGGGTTGCGGGCCGGGGACTGACGGCCCGTCCGGCTTAACGCCTCCTTCACGCTCGCGCGCGAGGATTTGCGCCGCGGACGCCGCCACCCGGACTCGCCACAGCGGGCCGGCGCGGCGCGGAGAGAGGATGGGACACGGATGAGCGGACTGGATCAGGCCTGCGCCCGCATCTGCGCAGAGATTGACGGACTGGCCGGCATCGCCGGGCGGGTGGCGCCGGCATTGCTGTGCGCGCGAATCGACGGCATCCGCCGCGCCGCGCGCGATTACGGCCTGCACCCGGTCGCCGATCTTGCCCATGCGCTGGAAAATGCCGTGGCCACCGGCAGCGCGCGCGGGCTGGTCGGCGATTATCTGGACCTGATGCGCGAGGCGGCACGGTGCGGGCGCACCGACCGCGAGGCGAGCCAGGCCTATCTGGCCGCCGCGCAGGTGCGGCTGAACTGACCGGGCCGGGTCGGCGCAGCACGGTTTTTTTGGCGCGGCCTGCCACCTTTGCCTTGCCGCCTCGTTGTCCAGCCATCATTTCCTGCCACCATGTCCTGATCGCAACGAGGAGGCACCGATGGCGAAAGTGGCTGGCGACCTGAAGACCCCGACCGACCTGGCGAGCAACGCCACCAAGAGCGTGGCCGATGCGCTCAACAGCGTGCTGGCCGATGCCTTTGCGCTGTATCTCAAGACCAAGAACTTCCACTGGCACGTCTCCGGCCCGCATTTCCGCGACTATCACGAGCTGATGGACATGCAGGCGAGCGAGATCCTGGCCGTCACCGACGACATTGCCGAGCGGGTGCGCAAGATCGGCAACACCACGCTGCGGTCGATCGGCGACATTGCCCGCCGCCAGACCATTGCCGACAATGATGCCGAGTTCGTCACCCCACAGGACATGCTGGCCGAGCTGCGCGACGACAATCTGAAGCTCGTCCAGCAGATCCGCGCCGCGCGCGAGGCGGCCGAGACCGCGGGCGACACCGCGACCAGCAGCATGGCCGATGACTGGATCGACCAGGCCGAGAAGCGCGCCTGGTTCCTGTTCGAAACCGGCCGGGGCGGCTGACCCCGGCCCCGACCCGCGCCATGGGCATGACCGGCGGGCCGTGGTTGCATTTCGCGCCCGCCTCGGTTATGCGCCCGCGCTTCGCGATCGAAGGGACTGCCCGGCCGGAATGGGCTGCCGCGGCCGTCCGCAATCGTCGAATAACGTAGAAAGGACGAAAATGCCCAAGCTCAAGACCAAGAGCGGTGTGAAGAAGCGCTTCAAGCTCACCGCGACCGGCCTGATCAAGCATGGCGTGGCGGGCAAGCGTCACCGGCTGATCAGCCACAACGCCAAGTATATTCGCCAGAATCGCGGCACCTCGGTGCTGTCGGACGCCGACACCAAGACCGTCAAGGCTTGGGCGCCCTACGGCCTGAAGTAAGGAGGACCCGACATGGCACGAGTGAAGCGTGGCACGACCACGAAGCTGAAGCACAAGCGGATTCTTGATCAGGCGAAGGGCTATTATGGCCGTCGCAAGAACACGATCCGCATCGCGCGCCAGGCCGTCGAAAAGGCCGGCCAGTACGCCTATCGCGACCGCAAGGTGAAGAAGCGCAGCTTCCGCGCGCTCTGGATCCAGCGCATCAACGCGGCGGTCCGCGCCGAAGGCCTGACCTATGGCGTGTTCATGCACGGCCTGAAGCTGGCGAACATCGAACTGGACCGGAAGGTGCTGGCCGATATCGCGATGCACGAAGGCGATGCGTTCAGCGCGATCGTCGCGCAGGTGAAGGCGGCGCTGCCGGAAGGCGCGCGCGTCGCCGCCTGATCCCGCGCAAGGGATCGGCAACCGACCGGATCGGGCCGGGGCAGCGATGCCCCGGCCCTTTTCATGTCACCAGCGGAAAAAGCCGATCACCATGTCGACCACCCGGCCGGACCGGATGTCGACCAGCAGCACATCGTCATAATAGCGGATCCAGCGATAGGCGCCCCAGGCCGGCGGCAGCCGATAGGCGAACGGATCGGCCAGCCAATAGCCGCGCCCGAAAATCGGCGGCGCGATGATCAGCCCGGGGCGGAAACGGCGATAGCCATGCGCCCAGCCCGGCGGCGGCACATAGCGCGGCGGGCGCACGCCGCCATGGCGCGCGCGCCAGCCCTGCCAGTCATAGCGCCGGTCCTGCCGCCAGCCGGGGTTCCAGTCGCGGCGGTCGCCCTGAAAGCGGCCTGAATCCCAGCCGTCCCCCGGCCCGCGACCGTCGCGCCGCCCATCATCCTGCCAGTCCCCACGCCCATCCAGACCCCGCCCATCGCCATCGCCGCGCTGATCGGCGCGGCGGCGGTCGCCGGAGCCGCGCTCGGGCTCCCGCCAGCCGGGCGTCGTCCGCTCACCCCGGCGGGGTCGTTCCCAGCCACGCGGACCATCGCCACGATAGCGCTGCCAGTCGCGGCCAAGCGAATCGCGGCCCAGCGGGTCGGGACCGGACGCACCGGGCGCGCGCTCAATCACGCCGGTGTCCATGGTGGCGGGCGGCGGCTGGTCCTGGGCGGCGGCGGGGACCGGCAGCAGGGCCAGCCCGGCCATCGCGATCAGCGGCATGCGCATCGACATCCTCCTTCATCCGCGCAGCTGTGCGGGCATCATCGCGGACACAGACTGGCCGATTGCCGATGAAGGCAAGGTGAAGCGCGCGGCGCGGGAACCGGATCAGCGCGGGGGCGTCAGCGCCGGCACGGCGGCGGCGGCATCGGCCGGATCGATGCCGGGCGGCGGCAGCGCGGACACCGTCTCGGCACCGCTTGCGATCCGCCCGGCCAGGCGGACCGCCTCGCGCAGCCGCGGATAGATGCCGCACCGGCAGATATTGGTGATCGCGGCATCGATTTCCGCATCGGCGGGGGCCGGATTGCGGCGGATCAGCGCGGCGGCCGCCATCACCATGCCGGGAATGCAGAAGCCGCACTGGCTGACGCCCAGCGCGGCAAATGCCTGCTGCACCGGGTGGCTGCGGTCGCGCGACAGCCCTTCGATGGTGGTGACGAACCGCCCCTCGCATGCCGCGATCGACACCCGGCAGCTGGCCACCGCCGCGCCGTCGATATCGACGATGCACGCCCCGCATTCGCCGGTGCCACAGCCGAATTTGGTGCCGGTCAGGTTCGATGCGTCGCGCAGCGCCCAGAGCAGGGGCGTCTGCGGATCGAGTGCATAGCTGACCGGCTGGTTGTTGACGGTGAAGCGCGTCACCCGGTCACTCGCGCCAGCTGGTGTCGATGCGGTCGACCAGCCGGACCATCGCGGCGAAATCGGCCTTGCCCGGCCCGCCGGGGATCTGGACCTTGGACAGGTCGCGCTGGTGCACGGCCACCACCTCGTCGGGGATGCGCATCGCCTGCCCCATCGACAGCGTCGCCAGCTGGATCTCGCACGCGCGCTGCAGCGACCAATGTTTGATGAACGCTTCTGGCAGCGTGCGGCCCATCACCAGAATGCCGTGATTTTCAAGGAACATCACCCGCTTTTCGCCGAGGTTGCGGAGCAGCCGTTCCCCCTCTTCGCCGCGCACCGTCACGCCTTCGAACGGGTGATAGGCGATCTGGCCGATAAAGTTGCAGGCGTAGAAATTCACCGGCTGCAGCCCGCCTTCAAGCGCGCTCACCGCCATGCCCGCCGTCGTATGGGTGTGGATGATGCAGTGCGCATCGTGCAGGTGCCGGTGGAACACGCTGTGCTGGGTGAAACCGGCGAGATTGACCGGATAGGGATTGTCATCGAGCTTGTTGCCGTCAATGTCGATCTTGACAAGGTTCGACGCCTTCACCTCGCTGAAATGCAGGCCGAACGGGTTGATCAGGAACGCCCCGTCCTCATCCGGCAGCTTCACCGTGATGTGGTTGTAGATCATCTCGTCCCAGCCGAGCATCGCGAAGACCCGGTAGCAGGCGGCCAGTTCCTGCCGCGCTTCCCATTCCGCCGCGCTCATGTCCGGACGCGTCTTGATCGCCGTCGCCATCCTGCCTCTCCCTTTCTCTGTAACACTGAGTATCGCACGGAAGCGCGCCCGCCTTCAACGGATGCCGGCAAGGAACCCCCGGCGGCGTTCGCGAGTCCTGAAGCAAGTAGGCGCGGCGGCCATCATCCACCGGCCGCCGGCAAAGGGAGGACCGGACATGAACCTCATTCTGTGGCTCGTCATCGGCGGGGTGATCGGCTGGCTGGCGAGCATCGTCATGCGCACCGACGCCCAGCAGGGCATCCTGCTCAACATCGTCGTCGGCATTGCCGGCGCGTTCATCGCCGGGCTGGTGCTGGCCGGGGGCACGATCAACAACAACGATTTCTCGCTGAGTTCGCTGGTCGTGTCGTTTCTGGGCGCGGTCGCGCTGCTCGCGATCGTCAATCTCGTCCGGCGCGGCAGCGTGCGCTGAGCATGAAGCTCAGCGCAGCTCGAACCTGACCTGCAAGGTCACGCCAAGCGTCTGTTCGCCGGGCATCACCTTCGTTTCGGCGGCGGACGCATCCATGCGCATGGCGGTGACCGGGATCGGCCGGCCCGGATCGCCGCCTTCGCGAATCGCCACGATCCGGTGCACGGTCAGCCCGGCGGCTTCGGCATAGAGGCGCGCGCGGGCGCGGGCCGCCGCCACCGCGTCACGGCGCGCGGCATCGAGCGCGGCTGCCGGGTCGGCGACGGTCAGATCGGGACCGCTGATCTGGTTGATGCCGTTCGCCACCAGCGTGTCGAGCACCGCGCCGGCGCGGGCGATGTCGCGCAGCCGCACCGACAGGCTGTTGACCGCGCGGTAGCCGGTGATGACCGGCGGCCGGTTGTCGGCATAGCGATATTGGGGCTGCAACGAGACCTGTTCGGTGCGGATATCGGCATCCGCGACGCCCGCGCGCGCCAGCGCCGCAAGCACCGCGGCCATCTGCTGGCTGTTGGTGCCAAGCGCCGTGCGCGCATCGGCGGCCTCGGTCACCACCCCGGCCCCGATCACGGCCAGATCGGGGCGCATCCGCGCCTCGCCCCGCGCTTCGATGTCGAGCACCGTTCCCGTGACCGGCGCGGCTGCCGGGATCGCAGGCTGGGCCAGCAGCGGCTGGACGAGCAGCGGCACCGCCAGCAGCGGAAGGGCAAGAACGGGAAGGAACAGGCGCATGCGCGTCTCCGGGATCAGATGGGCCGTCATTCAAGCCCGCGGGCGCTAAACCGGGGCTGAACGACGGGCCGGAGACACGCGGTCAGGGCGCGCGCAGGCGCAGCACCAGCCGGTAACCGACGACCAGCGCCAGCGCGCCGCACGCGGCGCAGGCGCCGCTCGCCAGCGGCGTCAGCGCCGGGCCGAGCATCGACAGCACCAGCGCCCCGCCGCCCACCGCCCCGGCAATGCCGAGCAGCAGCGCGACCACGAAACCGCCGGGATCGCGGCGACGCAGGATCAGCGTGACAAGCAGGCCGGACACCAGCCCGACCGCGATCCACAGAAACAGATCCCTTTCCAACGCGGCCCTTTCCTCCCGCCTCGCGCCGCACGCCCGGGCGACGCGCACAGTTCAGCCGCCGCAGCGGCAAAGGCAAGCCCGGATGCGGCGAACCGCCCGTGCGGCCCGGCGCAATTTCGGCATCCGACGCGTCCGGGCACCCGCGCGGGACGTAGCTGCGACCGGCAGCGTCCCGCGCTTGCGGATTCGGCTCTTGAGGCAGGTGACTTATTAGGATAATACAGCGGCGTTTTCCAGGACCGCTGCTGCGGAAGGTTTGAGCTGATGAACTACGAAACGAACGTCCTGTCGCAGGATGTGGGCCAGCAACTGATGGACGCGGGCGCACGGCGCCGGCGCGCATTGGTGATCGGGATTGTGGTCGTGCTGGTCGCGGTCATCGGCGCCTATATGCTGTTCGGGCGTGGCGGCAACGCGCCGCCAGCCGCGACCAAGGGCGGCAAGGCCGAAGCCCCTCATGTCTCGGTGATCGTGCCCGCGCGCCAGCCGGTGGCGCGCACGGTATCGGCGACCGGCCAGCTGGCCGCACGGCGCGAAATGCCCGTGGGCGTGGTGGGCGAAGGCGGCATGGTGCAGCGCGTGCTGGTCGAGCCGGGCGAGTGGGTGGCCGCGGGCGCGGTGCTCGCGGTGATCGAGCGCGCCGTGCAGGCGCAGCAGAACGAATCGCTCGCCGCGCAGGTCGGCGTGGCCGAGGCCGATGCCCGGCTGGCCGACAATGAACTGGAGCGCGCGCGCCAGCTCGTCGCCCGCGGCTTCATCTCGCAGGCCGATGTCGACCGGCGCACCGCGACCCGCGATGCCGCGCTGGCCCGCGTCCGGGTGGCGCGCGCCCAGCTGGCCGAGGCGCGGGCGCGCAC
>NZ_JAPFGX010000003.1:0-142201 GCF_059803575.1 Sphingomonas sp. URJC2 | reverse complement strand
GCCTCGCCCCCGATGGCGAGCGCCAGCGCCGCCAGCAGCCCGGCAATGCCGAACCGCCCGCGCACCAGCGCCAGCAGCACCGCCTCGACCGCAACAATCGCCATGCCCAGCCCGGCAATCGCGCCCGGGCGGAAAGCGGCGGCAGCGGGCGTTGCGAGTGCCGCCAGCACCACCGCGACCAAAGCCGCGCGCGGCCCGGCGACAGTCCGCGCCAGCGCCGCGGCGATCAACATATGGGTGAAAAACAGCAGCTCGGGCCACAGCACCAGCCCGACCAGCTCGGCCCGGGCCGGGCCTGTGAGCGGCGAAATCAGCGCGACCAGCCCCGCCGGCACCAGATCGGGCAGCCGCGACCAGCCCAGCACCGTGCCGCCCGGCGGGCCGAGGCGAAGCTGGGTCAGGTCGCCCGCCGCCTGCCCCGCCAGCCAGTCGCGGATGCCGGCCAGACGCAGCATGTCGTCGGCCATGGGCAACACCCGCGCCGACAGGTCGGCCCAGGCGAGAAAAACCTGCAGCGCGGTCAGCGCCACCGCCAGCCCAAGCGCCAGCGGCACCACGCCTGTCACGCCCGTCTCTCTCCCGCGGCGGGAGAGAGGCGGGTTCATCCGCGCTGCCCGAGCAGGCGCAGCCTGAGCGCATTGAGCTTGATAAAGCCTTCGGCGTCGCGCTGGTCATAGGCCCCGGCATCGTCCTCGAAGGTGACGATCTTGGCCGAATAGAGATTGTGGCGCGGATCGGCGCGGCGGCCGACGACATGCGCCGCACCCTTGTAGAGCTTCAGCCGCACGGTGCCGGTGACATGCTGCTGGCTATGGTCGATCGCCGCCTGCAGCATCTCGCGCTCGGGCGAGAACCAGAAGCCGTTATAGATCAGCTCCGCATAGCGCGGCATCAGCTGGTCCTTCAGATGCGCGGCCCCGCGGTCGAGCGTCACCTGCTCGATCGCCCGGTGCGCCAGATGCAGGATCGTGCCACCCGGCGTCTCGTACATGCCGCGCGACTTCATGCCGACAAAACGGTTCTCGACCAGATCGAGCCGGCCGATGCCGTGGCGGCGACCGAAATCATTGAGCCGGGCAAGCAGATCGGCCGGACCCAGCCCCTCGCCATCCACGGCCACCGCATCGCCGCGCTCGAAATCGATGGTCAGATATTCGGGCGTGTCGGGCGCGTCCTCGGGATTGACGGTGCGCGAGAACACATAATCGGGCACCTCGTCCCACGGATCCTCGAGCACCTTGCCCTCGGACGAGGTGTGCAGCAGATTCGCATCGGTCGAAAACGGCGCTTCGCCGCGCTTGTCGCGCGGGATCGGAATCTGGTGCGCCTCGGCAAACTCGATCAGCCGGGTGCGGCTGGTCAGATCCCATTCCCGCCAGGGCGCGATCACCTTGATGTCGGGCTGAAGCGCGTAATAGCCCAGCTCAAACCGGACCTGGTCATTGCCCTTGCCGGTCGCGCCATGGCTGACGGCATCGGCCCCGACCGCGCGCGCGATCTCGATCTGCCGCTTGGCGATCAGCGGGCGCGCGATCGAGGTGCCGAGCAGATACTGGCCCTCATAAACCGCGTTCGCGCGCATCATCGGGAACACATAATCGCGGACGAACTCGTCGCGCAGATCGTCGATGAAGATATGTTCGGGCTTCACCCCCATCAGCGCCGCCTTCTGCCGCGCCGGCTCCAGCTCCTCGCCCTGGCCGAGATCGGCGGTGAAGGTCACCACTTCGCACTGATAGGTCTGTTGCAGCCATTTGAGGATCACGCTGGTGTCGAGCCCGCCTGAAAAGGCGAGGACGACCCGGTTGATCTGCTCTGCGCGCTGGCGCTTGTCCGTCATGCCCACAAACCTCCGTTTCGCCGCCGACTATGCACAAAGCCGCGCGGGCGCAATGGCGGATCAGGCGGGTGCCGGCACCAACGGGGCGGCGGCGGCGCGCAGCCGTGCTTCGGCGGTGGCGATATAATCACGCGTGATCGGCAGCGCGCGCCGGTCGCGGACATATTGCAGCTGGTAATTGCACAGCCCGCCATTCTCGAACGCGGTCAGCGCACCGGCCAGATAGAAACACCACATGCGGTAGAAGCGGGCATCATACAGCGCCTCGATCTCGGCGCGTCTGGCGACCGTGCGGTCATACCAATGCTGGATGGTGAGCGCGTAATGGAGGCGCAGCGTCTCGACATCGGCGGCGATCAGCCGCGCCGTCTCGCTCGCCGCGACGATTTCGCTGAGCGCCGGAATATAGCCGCCGGGAAAGATGTATCTGGATGTCCAGCTGTCGGTCACGCCCGGCCCGCCCATGCGGCCGATGCTGTGCAGCAGCATCACCCCGTCTTCGGCCAGCAGGTTGCGGCACTGGCGGAAAAAGGTCCGGTAATGCGGCGGGCCGACATGTTCGAACATGCCGACCGAGACGATCCTGTCGAACTGCCCGGCGACAGCGCGGTAATCGATCAGCTCGAACCGCACATGATCGGCGACGCCCGCTTCGGCGGCGCGGCGGCGGGCGACGCGCAATTGCTCTTCCGACAGAGTGATGCCGAGCACATCGACCCCGGCGACACGGTGCAGGTAGAGCGCCAGCCCGCCCCAGCCACAGCCGATGTCGAGCACGCTTTGCCCCGGCGCGAGCGCGAGCTTGGCGGCGATATGCGCCTTTTTGTCGGCCTGCGCGGCCTCGAGGCTCTGCGCGGGATCGGTGAAATAGGCGCAGCTATATTGGCGGTCGGAATCCAGAAACAGATCATAAAGCCCGCCCGACAGGTCGTAATGATGGGCGACGTTGCGCCGCGCGCGCCGCGCCCAGTTCAGCCGGTCGACCCGCCCGGCCAGCCCGGCCAGCGCCCGCCGCCACAGGGCCGGCGGCTCCAGCCGTCCGCCGGTTTCGAACGGCAGCCCGGCGCGGATCAGGCGCACCAGATCCAGCACATCGCCCTGCTCGACGATCAGCCGTCCGTCCATATAGGCCTCGCCCGCGCCGATGCGCGGGTTGCGGGCGATGCGGCCGGGCGTCGCACGGTCGGCAAAGCGGATGGCAACCGGCGCGCGGCCGGGCGCGGGCCGGCCATAGCGGGCGACCCGGCCATCGGCATAGGTGACGGTCAGTTCACCGGCGCGGACGGCGCGGGTGAGCAGCTGGTCGAGCAGGAACATGGCCGGCCTCCCCTGTCTCCGTGAACCGGGATGAAGGCGAAACGGCCGGGCCGGCCCGTCGGTTGCGCGCCCGGCCGGTCAGGCGGGCCGGGGCGCAGCAGATCAGATGCCGGCATACCATTCATACCCGGCCAGATCCTCCCACAGCCCGCCCTTGCCGCCATGAATGCCGGCCAGGCTCGCCACCGCTTCGATCCGCATGACATATTTGGCCTGTTTATAGCCCAGCTGCCGCTCCACCCTGAGGCGCAGCGGCGCGCCATGGCCCATGGGCAGGGTGCGGTTGTTCATCCCCCAGGCAAGGATCGTCTGCGGGTGGAAGGCGTCGACCAGATCGATCGATTCATAATAAGGCCGCCCGCCCAGGCTGTCGGCGCAGTGAAAGACGATGTAGCGCGCCGCGCGCCGCAGCCCCGCCCGGTCGAGCAGCAGCGACAAGGGCGGGCCATGCCATTTGCCGATCGCGCTCCACCCCTCGACACAGTCGTGGCGGGTGATCTGGGTGCGCATCGGCATCGCCTTGATCGTCGCCAGATCGAGCGTCAGCGGCCGCGCGACCAGCCCGTCCACGCGCAGCCGCCAGTCGGCAAAGCCATTGGCCAGATGCGCGGCATATTCGGCGGTGGCGGGATTGCGGGTGCCGTTCATGCGGAACACCGGCGACATCTGGTCGGGGCGATATTCGCGCGCCAGCGCCATCCGGTCCACAAGCCGGCGCTGGAGCGCGCGGTGCGCATCCTCGGCCGAAAACAGCAGATGGCGGACGGCCGGCACCTCGCCCAGCCGGTCGCAGCCGCCCAGCAGCCCGCCCACCGCCAGCCCGCCGATCAGCCGCCGCCGCGACAGCATCACGCCCCCGCTCATGCCGCCACCCCGGTCATGTCGTCACCCCGGTCATGTCGCGGGGGCGGCGCGCCCGGCACCCGCCCGGTGATCATCCCGCCAATCTGGCGCACCGGGCCGGACGCGAGCACGAGCAGCAGATGCACGACGATAAAGCCGGCGAGCGCGGCGGCGGCGATGAAATGCACCGAGCGCGCCGATTGCCGGCCGCCGAACATGCCGCTCAGCCACGGATAACCGGCATCCATGCCCGGCGACATGGCAAGGCCGGTAACGATCATCAGCGGGATCAGCCCGAAAATCACCGCCGCATAGCTGATCTTCTGCAAGGTGTTGAACGCCGCCGGATCGGCCGGATCGTGAAAGCGCAGCCGCAAATGGGCGACGATGTCGGCCCACAGATGCGCCGGGCGCAGTTCGCGCGCACGCAGCCTCAGGTCGCGCGCGGCATGGCCGTTCATCAGGCTGGCAAGCATGAAGGCGAGAAGTGCGAAGGCGAACGGCAGCGCGACCGCCATGTGCCAGCGCCGGGCCAGCGCCAGATTATAGCCCGACGGGATCGTCGCCCAATGCGGAAAGGCGCGGGTGCGCGTCACCCCCTGCGGGTCGGTCCAGCGACCGAGCACGCCGGTGGTGTCGAACCGCCAGCCGGCGACCGACAGATAGCCGGTGCGCTCGGTCGCGCCGATATGCAGCCAGGCGCGGTCGGGATTGGCGCCATATTCGCCCCAATAGAGCCGGGGATGGGCGTTGAAGATCATCGCCCCGCTCATCAGCAGCAGCGCGACCGCCGCCGCATTCACCCAGTGCCACAGCCGCGTGGCCAGCCGGTGCCGGTAGATGACCTGTCTGTTGCTGCCCATATGCCCTCCCCGTTCGCAGGTGCAGCCGGCCCGGTTACAGGCCCCGGCGATCAGCCAAGGCTAGAGCATTTTCACGCCGGGTTGAATCACCCGGCGACCCGGAAAATGCGGCAAACCAAAAGGGCCGGAGCGGCAGCGGGCGGGGGGCGGAAGCGCGGCTCAGCCGAGCGCGGCCTGTTTTTCCTCGACCAGCCGGTCCAGCTCGGCGCGGCTCTTTTTCTGGGCGGCGGATTTCAGCTGGCCGCAGGCGGCCATGATGTCGCGGCCGCGCGGCGTGCGCACCGGCGCGGAAATGCCGGCTTCGAACACGATGTCGGAAAAACGCTGCACGCGCTCCGGCGTCGAGCATTCATAGGGCGCGCCCGGCCAGGGGTTGAACGGGATGAGATTGACCTTGGCCGGCAGCCGGTATTTGCGCAGCAGCCGCACCAGCTCGCGCGCATCGGCGTCGCTGTCGTTGCGGTCCTTGAGCATCACATATTCAAAGGTGATGCGCCGGGCATTGTTCGCGCCCGGATAATCGGCACAGGCCTGAAGCAGCTCCTCGATCCCGTATTTGCGGTTGAGCGGCACGATCTCGTCGCGCACCTCCTTGGTCACCGCATGCAGCGACACCGCCAGATTGACGCCGATTTCGATGCCCGCCTGCGCCATTTTGGGCACGACGCCCGCCGTCGACAGGGTGATGCGCCGCTTGGACAGGGCAATGCCGTCCCCGTCCATCACGATGCGCAGCGCATCGCGGACATTGTCGAAGTTGTACAGCGGCTCGCCCATGCCCATCATGACGATGTTGGTCAGCAGCCGCCCCTCGGGCTGGCTCGGCCATTCGCCCAGCGCATCGCGCGCCAGCATCACCTGGCCGACAATCTCGCCCGCCGTCAGGTTGCGCACCAGCCGCATCGTACCGGTGTGGCAGAACCGGCAGTTGAGCGTGCAGCCGACCTGGCTCGACACGCACAGCGTTCCGCGATCGGCATCGGGGATGAAGACCATTTCATAGTCCTGCCCGTCATCGGAACGCAGCAGCCATTTGCGCGTGCCGTCGGACGAGACCTGCGCCTCGACCACTTCGGGCCGGCCGATGGCGAATCGTTCCGCCAGCCAGGGCTGCTGCGCCTTGGCGATGTCGGTCATCAGCGAAAAATCGGTGACGCCGCGATTGTAGATCCAGTGCCAAAGCTGCTTGGCGCGCAGCCGCGCCTGACGCGGCTCCAGCCCGGCGGCTTCCAGCGTGTCGCGAATCTGGTCGCGGGCAAGGCCGATCAGGTCGATACGCCCATCGGCGCGCGCGGTGGCGGCGCGCGGCACGGGCACGGGATCGATATGGCCGGGCATCTGCATGGTCGGGGTCATCGCGGTCCCATGTAGGGGGAATGCGGCATTTTTGCGAGCGCCGGGCAGAGGCGGTCGGAACAGGCGCTGCCCGCCGCCTTAGCAAGCGGCGGACGCCGCAGAAAGAATGGGCCGCCGCTCTGGCAAGCGGCGGCCCGGCGCTGCGCAACTGAAAAAGGGGGTCAGGCGAAGGCGGCGGTGGCGGCGCGGCGGCGCAGGCCCATGCCGGCAAGGCCGAAGCCGGTGATCATCATCGCCCAGCTGGCCGGTTCCGGTACCGCGTCGGTGGGCGCGAAGAACACCCGGTCGACGACAAAGTCCTTGGCCGGAATGCCGAAGCTGTTGAAGGTGAACTGGAAGCTGCTCGGCCCGGTGACGGTGGCGATGCCGCTCGACTTGAAGGTCAGCCACTGGCCCGCCGGCTGGCCGCTGGCCGAGAAGCTGGCGAACTGGATGCCGCCGACCGACGCCGTGAAGCTGGCATCGTTCGGGTTGGCCGCGCCGTTGAACGGCAGATAGACGTCGAAGCCGAAGGTGTAGTTGGTGCCGGCGGTCACATTGACCGTCTGCGACAGGGTCTGCGGCCGGGCGAGGTCGGCGACGAAATAGGCGGCCTTGCCGCCCACCGCGTCAAAGCCGGGATTGGCGGCGCTGTTGGTCGCCGGCACCGCTTCGCCATAAGCGCCGGTCGGATAGGCGGTGGCGCTGTTATAGTTGATGACCGCGGGCTGCACGCCGTCACCCGACGTGCCGCCCAGCGTCCAGCCGCTGAAGCCGTTCTCGAAGCTGCCATTGACCAGCAGATTGGCGGCCGAGGCCGGCGCGGCGAGCGTGGCGGCAAGGACGAACGCGAGAGCAACAGACTTCATGGCTACACCCCTTTTGAACTCGGAGATCCGGGTGGGTCCGGACTGGATGAAGCCCAAGTAACGATTCGTTTATCATCCGTCTTTGGTTAAATTCGCCCCGTCCCAAAGCGGTGCATTAACGCTATGCCTTGAGAAATACTCGGTCTCTCCGCCGAAACCTGGTTAACGGCGGGCTGCACAGCCGATGATCGCCGCATCGATTGCAGAGGCGACACCGCGCAGCGCGTAATGATCCTGAAAACCGCCCCCGCCCGCTGTGCGGCCCGACACGGTCATCTGTTCGGCCCCGCGCAGCGCCGCAATGATCGCGGCATCCATGCGCTGGTCGGCGGCCCAGGCGTCGGCGCCACGGGCGATAAGCGCGAATCGGCGTCCGCCGACCGAAAGCACCGGCCCGCCCGTCGCCCCATGCGCGCGGCTGAGGCGCAGATGCAGCTGCCCGCCCGGCTGGCGACCCGGCCAGAAGCCGATGCTGGCAAAGGGCTGATCCGGCCGCGCGCCGCCCCCCGGCGGGGCCGGGCGCACCGGCCGGGCGATGGCGTGGCAGCGCCGCAGCGCCGGATCGCGGAACGCGCCCCAGCGGCCATAAACGCCCAGATCCTCGCGCCCGGCGGCAGCGCCCGGCGCGCCGGCGGACAGCAGCGCGGCGGACATCAGGCCCGCAACCCGCAAGCCCCTGGCGGCGGCACCGGTCAGCGCCGCACGCATCATGCCGGGGCCGCGCCGCCGCCCAGATGGACGATCGCCTCGCGCCCGTCCTCGATCACCACCATCGTCCCTTGCGGCAGATGCGGCGCGACCGGCGCGCGCCAGCGCGGATCGACCGGCAGGCCGGTCAGCAGCCCGCGCAGCACGCGCGACGACATGCCGTGCATGATCACCAGCCGGTCGCCGGGCACGCGGCCATGATCGGCGATCCAGCCCGACAGGCGGGCGGCGATCTCGTCATACCATTCGCCCCCCGGCGGGCGCACGGCGAACAAATGGGTGTCGCGGCAGACGATCTCGCCCTGCTCGGCGATGATTTCGGCATATGTGCGCCCGCCCCAGCTGCCGACATTGATTTCCGCCAGCCGCTGATCGCGGCGGCAGCCATGCCAGTCGCCGCCAATATGTTCGGCGATGATGGCGAGCGTCTGGAGCGCCCGGCCATAGGGGGAAGACCAAAGCTCGAGCACGGCCGCCGCGCCATCCAGCCACTCGCTCAGCCCCCGGCCCATCGCCTCGGCCTGGGCAAAGCCGGCGCGGGTCAGCGGCGTGTCGATCTGGTCACCCTGCATCCGCCGGGCGGCGTTGAACACGGTCTCGCCGTGGCGGGCGATGAAGATGCGGCTCATGGCGCCCTTTCTTACGGTTTCCGGCTGGCGAGCAGGGTTTCGGCGATCTTGTAGGTGCGCGGATTGTCGACATCGACGGCCAGCGCGCCATCGGTCACGAACACCGGCCGGATGCGCACCCCGAACCGGCGCGACAGATTGGCCATGATGCGCTCAAGCGTCCACCAGCGGCGGCGGAAACCGATCAGGTTCCACAGGCCGAACGCCTTCAGGATCGCGCCCGGCGTCTTGATGAACTGGCCACCGCCGCGGAAGCTTTCGGCCGCGCGCAGCGCCGCGGCGTCGGCCAGCCAATAGGCGTTGCAGTTGGAAATCGCGACATCGGCAAACTCGTAGAAGCGCCGCTGCCCCTCGGGATGGGCGGCGAGAATCTGTTCGCGGCTGGCGATCGACAGCGCCGCCCCCGCCCCTTCGCGCACCGCCTCATCATGCAGCCGACGCAGTGCCTTGGGCGTCACCAGCACATTGTCGCCCGTCGTCACCAGCATCGGCCAGGCACGGTCGCCCGCCACGGCGACTGCGGCCTCGAGGCTTTCGACAATGCCCGGCCCCGCAGGCACCGCGACCAGCCGCCCCGCCGCCTGCAGCCGCGCGACGATGGGCAGCCCGGCGATCACCGCCGGATCGTGGATCGACACCAGGATCAGGCTGTCGGGCCAGGCCGCCTCGGCCGCTTCCAGCACCCAGGTGAGCAGCGGCTTGCCCCGGATCGGCACCACCGCCTTGTGGCTGACGCCCGCCTGTTCGGCCAGCGGATCGACCCTGCCGTCGCGCTTGCCGGCGAGGATCAGGATCGCGGGCGAACCCGGCGGCGGCGCAATGGGCGATTGACTTGCCATGCCGGCCCTTTAGCCCATGATCGCGATGACTGAAGCCTTGAAAATCGCCCTGGCGGGCCTGGGAACGGTGGGCGGCGGCGTTGTCCGCCTGCTCGATGCCAATGCCGATCTGATCGCGCGCCGCGCCGGGCGGCCGATCGAAATCGTCGCCGTGTCGGCACGCGACCGCAGCAAGGACCGCGGTGTCGACCTGTCCCGCTTCCGCTGGGTCGACGATATGGGCGAGATGGCGGCGCTGGACGGCGTCGACGTGGTGGTCGAACTGATCGGCGGCAGCGACGGGCCGGCGCTCACCCTGGCGCGGCGGACCATCGCCGCCGGCAAGGCGCTGGTCACCGCCAACAAGGCGATGATCGCCCATCACGGGCTGGAACTGGCGAGCGCCGCCGAGGCGGGCAATGTCGCGTTCAAATATGAGGCGGCGGTCGCGGGCGGCATCCCGGTGATCAAGGGGCTGCGCGAGGGCGCGGCGGCCAACCGCATCCAGCAGGTCTATGGCATTCTGAACGGCACCTGCAACTACATCCTCTCGACCATGGAGGCCGAGGGGCGCGACTTTGCCGATGTGCTCGCCGAGGCGCAGGCGCTCGGCTATGCCGAGGCCGATCCGGGGTTCGACATTGACGGGATCGACGCCGCCCACAAGCTGTCGATCCTCGCCAGCCTCGCCTTTGGCACGCGGATCGACTTTCCGGGCGTCGGCACCACCGGCATCCGCCATGTGCTGGCCGCCGACATTGCCGAGGCGGCGGCGCTCGGCTTCCGCATCCGCCTGCTCGGCCATGCCGAACTGCGCGCCGACGGGCTGTTCCAGCGCATTCACCCGCATCTGGTGCCGGTCAGCCATCCGCTCGCCCATGTCACCGGATCGCTGAACGCGGTGGTGGCCGAGGGCAATTTCGTCGGCCGGCTGCTGTTCCAGGGGCGCGGCGCTGGCGACGGCCCGACGGCCAGCGCGGTCGTCGCCGATCTGATCGACATTGCGCGCGGCGAATATGGCCCTGCCTTTGCGATGCCGGTCGCGGCGCTGGGCGAACAGCCGCATGCCGATCCCGGCGCGCGCGAGGGCCGCGCCTATCTGCGCTTCACGGTCAACGACAAGGTCGGCGTGCTCGCCGAGATCGCGGCGGCGATGCGCGATTCGGGCGTGTCGATCGAAAGCCTGATCCAGCGCGGCGCGATGCCCGATGGCGGCGTGCTGGTCGCCATCGTCACCCATAAAGGCCCCGAACGCGCGGTCGCCCAGGCGATCGAGCGGCTGGACGGCGCCCCCTGGCTGCGCGGCCAGCCGATGCTGATGCATATTCTCGACTGAAGGTATTTCTGGTGCGGGGTGTTTGTTTGCGCGCCTCGCGGCGCGGGGGCGGGAGTTGCTTGTGCCGCGCCTCGCGGCGCGGGGGCGGCACCGGCCCGCACCCCCACCCGGCCTCCCAACGGCAGGGTACACTGTGGGAGGCCGG
This sequence comes from Sphingomonas sp. URJC2, assembly GCF_059803575.1. Lineage (NCBI taxonomy): Bacteria > Pseudomonadati > Pseudomonadota > Alphaproteobacteria > Sphingomonadales > Sphingomonadaceae > Sphingomonas > Sphingomonas sp. URJC2. Next base: position 131,498 of record NZ_JAPFGX010000003.1, on the reverse strand, counting down.
GTGGGGGTGCGGGCCGGTGCCGTTCTTCCCAATCAAAAACCGCCCCCTCAGGGGGCAAGCGGCCGTCGTTCGACCCGGCCGGTGCCCAGATTGGTGCTGACCGTCACGCCCGCCATCCCGCAGCCGACGAGAAACGCTCCCGATTCCTCGCACGGGCTGGCCCGGTAGAGCAGGGCGGCGCGTTCGCCATGCGGGCCGAGGTTGCGCGGATCGCCCGGTGTCGGGACGAGAAACGGCACGCGGTAGCGGTCGGCACCACGGCGCGCGCACACCAGAATGTCCTGCCCCGCCGGGGTCTGGCAGCGCGGTTCGATGCGCGTCATCCGGTCATAGGTCGCAACCGCATCGGCGGGGGCGGGCTGGATCAGCGGCGGCGGTTCGCCCCCCAGCGCCTGTGCCACACCCGCCATCACGCGCATCAGGATCACGGCCCGCCTCCCGCCTTGTCTGCCCGGTCGGAGGCTAGGCCAGCGGCGTGAACGATCACTGAACCGCGACCGGCCGGCGATTCTCGACATCGCAACCTTCGTCGCCTATCGCGGCGCGCGTAAGCAGACTGATTATTCGGACAGGGGATGCGTCTTCATGGTCACGGCAAGCCAGAATCTCGACCGCGTGCTGGTGCTCGAAATGGTGCGGGTCACCGAAGCGGCGGCGATTGCGGCGTCGCGGCTGATCGGGCGGGGCAATGAAAAGGCGGCCGACGCCGCCGCCGTCGAGGCGATGCGCGCGGCGCTCAACGAACTCGATGTCAACGGCACCGTCGTGATCGGCGAGGGTGAGCGTGACGAGGCACCGATGCTTTATATCGGCGAAAAGGTCGGCTCGGGCAGCGGCCCGGCGATCGACATCGCGCTCGATCCGCTCGAAGGCACGACGATCACCGCCAAGGCCGGGCCGAACGCGCTCGCCGTGCTCGCCATCGCCGAACAGGGCTGCCTGCTCAACGCGCCCGACGTTTATATGGACAAGCTTGCCGTCGGCCCCGGCTATCCCGAAGGCGTGATCGACCTTGATCGCAGCCCGGCCGACAATATCCGCGCGATCGCCGCCGCCAAGGGCGTGCGCCCCGACGAGGTGATCGCCTGCGTGCTCGACCGGCCCCGGCATGAAAAGCTGATCGCCGAGCTGCGCGAGGTCGGCTGTGGCATCATGCTGATCCCCGATGGCGATGTGGCGGGCGTGATCGCGACCACCGATCCCGACACCACCATCGACATCTATATGGGCTCTGGCGGCGCGCCCGAAGGCGTGCTGGCGGCGGCGGCGCTGCGCTGCGTCGGCGGCCAGTTCAAGGGCCGGCTGCTGTTCCGCAACGAGGATGAGCGGGCGCGCGCGCGCAAATGGGGCATCGAGGATCTGAACAAGATCTACGACCTGACCGAACTGGCGCGCGGCGACTGCATCTTCGCGGCCACCGGCGTGACCGACGGCTCGCTGCTCGACGGGGTGAAGCGGCTGAAGGGCGGCCGCATGACCACCGAGAGCGTCGTGATGCGCGCATCGACCGGCACCGTGCGCTGGGTGCGCGGCGAACACCGGGCCGAGGGCTGATCTTCTCCGGCCGCGGGCCGGGTGATCCATCCCCCGCGCTTGGCGCGGCGGGCAGGCTGGGGCTAGGAACGGGAGATGGAGCACCACCCCCGATGACCCCGCCCGCCCCCGCTGCCCCGTCCGCTGCGCCATCCGCCGCCCCGGCCTCCGCGCTCCCGCCGGCGCTGGGCGTGACCCGTTCGGTGCTGGGCCAGCCCTGGCATTGGCGCGGGGCCCCGGGCGACGGGATCGACCGCGACCTGCGGCCCGACGATCTGGTCACGCAGCTGCTGATGACGCGCGGCTGCCCGCGCGATGCGGTGCCGATCTACCGCGCGCCGACGATCCGGGCGTTCATGCCCGATCCGTCGATCTTCCGCGACATGGACCGGGCGGCCGCGCGGCTGGCCGATGCGGTCGAACGCGGCGAGGCGGTGACGGTGTTCGGCGATTATGATGTCGACGGCGCGACCTCGGCGGCGCTGCTGATCCGCCTGCTCGGCGCGCTCGGCCTGTCGCCCGCCGCCTATATCCCCGACCGGCTGATGGAAGGCTATGGCCCGAGCGGCGAGGCGCTGGTCAGGATCGCGGAGGGCGGCACCAGGCTGATCGTCACCGTCGATTGCGGCGCTCAGGCGTTCGAGGCGCTGGCGATGGCGCGGGCGGCGGGGGCCGAGGTGATCGTCGTCGATCATCACAAATGCTCAAGCGCGCTTCCCGAGGCCTATGCGCTCGTCAATCCCAACCGGCTGGACGAGGATGAGGGCGCGGCGCACGGCCATCTGGCGGCGGTCGGCGTCGCCTTTCTGCTCGGCGCGGCGCTGCTGCGCGAGCTGCGCGGGCGCGGCCATTTCCGCACCCGCCCCGAACCGAAGCTGATCGACCTGCTCGATCTGGTCGCACTCGGCACGGTTGCCGATGTCGCGGCGCTCAAGGGCCTCAACCGCGCCTTTGTCGCCCAGGGGCTGAAGGTGATGGCGGCGGGGCGCAATATCGGGCTGACCGCGCTTGCCCGCGCCGCGCGCCTGTCACGCGCGCCGCTGACCCATGATCTGGGCTTTGCGCTCGGCCCGCGCATCAATGCCGGCGGGCGGGTCGGCCGGTCGGATCTGGGGGTCAGGCTGCTCACCACCAGCGACCCGGACGAGGCCGCGCGCATCGCCGCCGAACTCGATGCGCTGAACGAGGAACGCCGCGCGATCGAGGCCGAGGTGCAGCTGGCCGCCGAAGCGGCGGCGCGCAGCGACGATGCCGTGCAGATCGTCGCCGGCGCGGGCTGGCATCCGGGCGTGATCGGCATCGTCGCCGGGCGGCTGAAGGAACGGCTGGGCCGGCCGGCAATCGTGATCGGGATCGACGAGGCCGGGATCGGCAAAGGCTCGGGCCGTTCGGTCGCGGGCGTCGATCTGGGCGCGGCGGTGATGGCGGCGCGCGATTCGGGGCTGCTCGTCGCCGGGGGCGGCCATGCGATGGCGGCGGGGCTGACGGTGACGGCCGACCGGGTCGATTCGCTGCGCGATTTCCTCAACGAACGGCTGGCCGATGCGGTGGCGGCGGCCACGGCCTCGCGCGCGCTTGCCATCGACGCCGTGGTCAGCCCGCGCGGCCTGTCCCCCAGCCTGATCGAAGCGCTGGACGAGGCCGGCCCCTATGGCATGGGCTGGCCCGCGCCGCGCGTGGCGACCGGCCCGGTCAGGATCGTGCGCGCCGATATTGTCGGCAGCGGCCATGTCCGCACGATTCTGGCCGGCGAAGACGGGGCACGGCTCAAGGCCGTCGCCTTCCGCGCCGCCGACACCGAGCTGGGCCAGGCACTGCTCGGCGCGCCCGCAGACCGGCGGCTATGGCTCGCCGGACGGGCCAAAACCGATGATTGGGGGGCCCGTCCGGCGGCAGAAATGCATATTGATGACGCAGCATGGGTCGAGTGACTTGACCAGCGCTTCGGACCCGTCTAACGGAGCGCCTCGCCAGCGATGGCCCCTTCGTCTAGCGGTTAGGACGCGGCCCTTTCACGGCTGAAACACGGGTTCGATTCCCGTAGGGGTCACCATTTTCCGGCATGTGTGCGCACATGCCGCGCGGTGCTGGCGTTAACTCCCTCCTTGATGGTTCACGACCCGTCGGGCGCCGCCGCATCGGCCCGTCGCGCCTTGCCGCGTGCGGCCAGATGGCGGCTGAAAAAGCGCACGACCTCGGCATTGAACCGGGTGTGAAAGGCCGGCCGGTCGAATCCCTCGCTCGTGCAGATTCGCGCCAGCGGCCCGCCCGCGCTGCACGGGGCGAGGAAATCGAAATGCCCGGCACCGGCAACGGCATGGAATTCGGGCGGGCGGGGCAGATCGGCGCGCACCGCATCGGCATAAAAGGGCGCGGGCAGCACCGCATCCTTGTCGGCGCGCCACAGTTGCACCGGCATGGTGACACCGCTCAGCCCCGCCCGGCCGAAGGTGAAGCCGAGTGCCGGGGCGGCGGCGACGACCGCCTTGATCCGGCGATCCCCCGGCGCGGTCCAGACCGGGTTCGGCAGCGGATGCGCCTTCACCATCCCGCAATCGAAAAAGCCCGGATGATCGGCGCAGTGGCGCGCCATGCGGGTCAGATCGGGCCGCCCGCCGGCGGCGGCGAGCACGGTGAAGCCGCCGGCCGAAAAGCCGAACGCACCGACCCGGCGGGGATCGAGCGCCGCACGGTGCTGCCAGCTACCCAGCATATGGGTGATGAGGCCGCTGAGCGCCGTGACGCGCGCGTCCATCTGCGTCGCCCGGCTCTGATCGCGCCAATTGTCGCCCGGATGGGTCAGCGCCGCGACGACGAAGCCGGCGCGCGCCAGCGCCGCCGCCGTATCGAAATGACCGGCAAAATGCCCGCCATTGCCGTGCGACATCACGATCAGCGGCAAATGCCGCCCGGCCGGCGCGGCACCGGCAATGGCGTTTTGCGCGTAAATGCCCAGCCGCTGCGGCACGGGGTCGCCATGCGCGGGGAACCAGATGCCGATTTCGGTGCCATCGGCCATGCGGCTCTGCGCGAAGCCGACGCCGACGGCACCCCGCACAGCCGCTCCCGGAACCGGGGCGGGGGCGGCGGCGGGGGTAGGGACGGGCTGGGCATAGCCTGGGGCGGACAGGCTCAGCAGCGTGAAGGCAAGGCGCAGGCTGATGGGAACGGGCATCACGGCACTCCAAAGTGGGGCCGCCGCCATCGGCCGGTGTGCCCGGCCGGCGCGAGCCGGATTTCGTGAACGGGCGAACGGGTTCGCGGCCCGGCAAACGGGATGCCGGGCGTCCTGCCCCATCTCCCCCGCCCTCTCCCCCGTCGGCGCGGATCCGCAACAGGTGCATCTCCGGGGCCAAGGGGACCTGCCCGGCTGATGGGCCTGGGCGGCGCGCCACAATCGCCGACCGCGGCGACGATTCCACCGGTGGTCGATTCGCATTAGGAGCGGGCATGGCCGATATCGCCCCGCCCCGTCCCGTTGCCGCCTCCCCCGATGTCGCCGCACATGGCCCTGCCGCCTCGCGCCCGGCCCGCATCGTGCGCGTGCTGGCGCTGACCAGCGCCGGCGGCGTGCTGCTCGGCCTGCTCGGGCCGTTCGGCACCTATCTGAACGGCGGCGCGGGGGTCCGCATCTTTTATTGGGTCACGTGCATGTGGTGCGGCCTTGCCCTGTACGGGGCCGGGATGGGGCTGGCGATGCGCCGCTGCGCAGGCGGCGGATGGCGGTTCTGGATGCTGCTGGCCGGCTGGGCGCTCGCCGCGAGCGTGCCGCAGGCCTGGGCGACCTGGTCGCTCGCCTTCAGGCTATGGCCCGAACTGGCCCGGATCGGCCTGTCGCCGGCCATCTGGTATGCACAGGTCGTCATGATCGCGCTGGTGGTGCTGCCCATCACCGCGCTCGCGATCCGCCGCGCGCGTGCAGGCGCCCCGCCAACCGCGACGGCCAGCGCAGCCCCGGGCACCCCGCCTGCGCATGCGGCCCTGTTCGCCGGCGACGTAATCGCACTCCAGATGGAGGATCATTATGTCCGCGTGCATTCGCCGCGCGGATCCGAACTGGTGCTGATGCCGCTCACCCGCGCAATCGCCGCGATGGGACCGGTCGAAGGGCTGAGGACGCACCGTTCCTGGTGGGTCGCCCGCCACGCGGTGGTGCGCGTCGACGGCACGCCCCGGTCGATGAACCTGCACCTGACCAACGGCCTGATCGCCCCGGTCTCCCGCACCGCCGTCGCGTCGCTGCGCGCGGCGGGGTGGCTGTGACAGCGGGGGGATGAGGAGGCCACCGGCAACCACCAACGCGCGTCGCGCTGGGCACCTGTCCGCCGGACGATGATCCAGTCTTTGGTAGCTTCACCCTTATTCGCGATTTCTCCAGATCTCGCCTCGGCTTGAGCGTCGGAGCAGGCCGTGACCTGCACCCCATTTTTTCCTCCATTTGGAGCTGGAGTCTGGCCCCGAAGAAGGGACGGGCAGATGGAGCGGAAGCAGTTTTCAGAAGAGCAGATCATCGGCATTTTGAAGGAACCCGGGGCGGGCGCTGTCGTGACGGAGCTGTACCATCGGCACCGGATGGCGAGCGCGACCTATTACGCGTGGAAGGCAAAGTTCGGTGGCCTCGAGGTGTCCGATGCGAACCGGCTGCGGGCGCTCGAGGAGCAGAACGCGCGGCTCAAGCGGTTGCTGGCCGACACGATGCTCGACAACACAGGCCTGAAAGACCAGCTTTCGACAAATGGTGACGCCTGTCGAGAAGCGGGAAGCGGTCGCGCATCTCTAGGCGACGCTGGGGATGAGCGAGCGGCGGGCGTGCTCTGTCGTCGGGGCAGATCGCACGAGCATGCGGTACTGCTCGTGCCGGAAGGATGATGGCGACCTGCCGTCGCGTCTGCGCGAGCTTGCGCACCAGCGCCGACGGTTCGGCTATCGACGCCTGCACCTCCTGCTTCGCCGGGACAGCATCACGACCAACCGCGCGCGGCTCAGCGAGCCACCAAGGCTGGCCGACCAAAGTCGACCAACTAAGCAGCCCAACCGCTGCAATGGTTTATGCCTGAGGGGGCGGAGGCAAATCGGCATCCGTCCCCCTCGTTCTTGGCTACACTTATTCGATCATTCGCCGTCGATGCGGGCGATGATCAACGACACCTCTGCCTGTCGGTTGACGCCCATCTTCGCAAACACGGCTTTGAGGTGCGAACGGACCGTCTCGTAGGAAATGCCCATTTCATGGGCAATCTCGCGCGCGTTCATCCCACTGCCTGAGAGCACTGCGACCCGCGACTCCTGCTGGGTCAGGCCAAAGACCTCGCGCAACGACATCACGATATGTTTGTCCTGCGTGCGATACTCCCGGACAAACACAACCGCCCGGGCAAGGTTGAACAGCACTGAAATCCGACGATCACGGATCGGCTTAACATGCACCAGCGTGATCTGCCCGTCGGTCTGCTCGCTGATAATCGGTGGCGACCGCATCCCGCGGCTCGCTAACGCCAGCGATCGCTCGAACATTCGTGCCTTGCGGCCGTCTCCGAACCGAAGGCCAAGGCTTTCGGCCATCGACGCCTGCGCCCCGACCACCGAAGCATGAGCGAACAGCGGCCGGCCATGCGCATCCACAACGGTCAGGCTGGCATCGTTCTGACCGAGCAGGCCTGCCATATATGCCAACCGGGTCTCCTCGAGCTGGCGCAGATACATCATGACCGTGTCAGCGATAGCAGCGATTTGCCGATGCAAAACATCCGCTTCTGCCGGACCAAAAGGTCCGTCCGTCGCCGGACGATGGATCTGAAACGAGGCGCCAAGCTGACCGCTGCGCACGAGGCACGACACTTGATGCGCTACACCTAGCCGGGCCGAGAGCCAGGCGCCGACGGTCTTCATTGCCCCGCTATCGACGCTTCGAATGTCGGCGTCGGTGTAGATACTCAGATGCCGGACATCGCGCAAAAACGCGGCGTGCCGGTCGCTCCGCGCAAGCTCGTCATTGTAGCGCGCCCAGATCGAGTCACCTGTGGCTGCAAATCCCTCGAGCTCAGCATGCAGGAAGGTCCCGGTGACCAAATCGGCGATCGCAAATGCTGCTCCCGTACCTCCCACCCGCTGACGCAGCTTGGCAAGGACAGGCTGCCATCCGTCCGTTGCATGCGCTGCTAACCCGGCCAGCCTGACGAGAGACTGGATGTCATCACTTTCATGGGTGTATCCTGAGGTTGGCTCTTTGCTCATGTTCGCCGACCGCTTAGCGGACACGGCGGTCCGCCTAACATACCTCAGCCGGGTGATCTCCGAGGTGCAGGCGATGTCCAGATGCGCCAGCATTTGGTTTGATGGGACTTCGCGGCCGATCAATCTTGCCACTTTCGCCCCGCGCTTGTGCAAAAACCCTTCGATTCACTCGCGATCCCGAATCAATAAACATCCGTTTTGGGTGTAATCGAATTTGGTTATGCGCTTCGCTCACAAGCAGCGGTGCTTCATTTTGGGGCATAGGGAATGGGTAGGGTTCAGTTTCACCCAAGCGGGTGATCGACGGGTATCTGGGGGATCAGTACCTCCACTCCCCAGCGCGGTGCTTACCGCATCGAGGGGTAGATCACATTATGACCGTTGCTCTGATGTTCGTCCGTCGCCGGCGTCGAAACTGGCTCTGGCCCGTCCGCCCAGATCGCGCACAGCATGTCGATGAATATCTCCTCGACCTCGTACCCGCGAAGCGCGTCGCGGGTGGTCGTGTGTTGCCATTCCGCAAAGGCTGACGGCGACGACGGCAAGCCGGTGATGACCACAGTTGCATCAGTTTCCCAGGCGGTCGGCGATCCGTTGGAATCGCACAAGATCGACACGCGCCAGAGGCACGACAACTTTGCAAGGCAATGGTTCGACGTTGACCCTACACCCAGGCTGATCGCCGATGCGCGTCTGCTGGTGCTCTGCGCGAATGAGGCGGCCGTCCGTCTCTTCGCGCGCTCCGGCTCTGCGCTGCTCATGGAAGGGCAGCCGCTGCCCATCGATACCGCAAGTGCCGACCGCATTTCAGGATTGAGTGCACGCGCAAGCAGCGAAGGTGTTGTGGTGCCGGCGCATATTCCCGGCCGCAAAATCCCACTCCTGATCAAAGCAATGCCGAGCAATCATGATGCCCGGTTCTGCTGGTGCCTCGAGCTGCGGCGCATGGACGTAGCGCGTCTCCGCGCTTTCGCGCCGCTCGACGAAATCTTTGGCCTGACCCGCACGGAGACCAAGATTGCCCAAGCTTTGACCGAAGGCCTCACTGCGGTCGAGGTCGCAAGCAAGCTTGGCAAATCCCGAGATACCGTGCGGTGCCATATCAAGGCGTTGTACGCGAAAATCGGCGTCAGCAGCCGCGAGGCTCTGTTGACTCGTCTGGACGCCTATCGCTTCTGATCGCCGCCGGCAGACCAAACGGACGAACGAACGTAGACGCCCATGTGGAGACAGCAATCTACGTTCGTTCGCCCGACGCGAATGGGGATGGAACCCGTCCGCAAATGCCGGAATTACCGACATTTCGATAGGCCTATCAGGCAAATCCAATGATTGGGAGTCAGGGGAATACCGGTTCCCTCACTCTGCCGGGCCTTCAAGCTTCTGTGTTGGGGCCGATCTGCATACTCGCAACGATTTGCTCAGGATCAGCTCTGGCATTCGCCTTGAATACTGCGTTGGATTGCCGTGTTGTCTTTGCACCGCATGGCGGCCGCGCCGCGTTGATCGAGTGCCTGACGGTGGAGGCTCCAAGGTCAACGGAAAACGGTAAATAGCCCGGCCTCGGCCGGGCTTTTCCATTCAGGGGTCACCCCCGTAGCGGCTACCACCGTTGTCGCTTGGTAGGCCTTTGATCAGGCGGGCTTTGCGAGCGGATCCCGGAAATCTCAGAAGCCGGGCGGTGACTACCGTGGGCGCGGGTATTCCTTATTTTGACCCGTTGCGTTGGGCGGAGGCATTCCAGGTCGACCAAGTCCGCTGCCGTCGTCCTGTCACTGTGCCAACGCGGCACGGCGATCAGCCATTAGCGATGTGCAAATGCCGAATTAACCCACTAACCAGCTGTTATATAACGAGACGGAGCCGAAGGACGGCGGGCGCCCCGTCGCGCCATACCCAATGTTGGTGATGTAGTCTCCCGGCGAATCGATTAGCCAACCCCCGTCGGCCCAATCGAACAGCTTTGCAGTTATTGGGTCGATGATCAGCGAGAGCGCTGGAATGGAGACCCGGCCTCACGCGGATGCCCACTCACCTCGATATATTTGGGGATGGAACATCATGAAGAAGCTTCTGATTGCGGCCGCTGTGGCCGCCCTCGCGACCGGTTCGGCCTCGGCCCAGAGCAACAGCGTCAGCATTCCGCTCTCGGGCACGCTCGCCAAGTCGTGCTCGATCTCGGCCTTCCTCAACGGCCCGTTCGATGCGCTCGACCTGACCTCCACCGGTGTCCAGGGCGCCGAGTCGCTCAGCACCAGCTGCAACTATGACGGTGCCAACAACGTCACCTTCACCTCGGCCAACAACGGCGTGCTGAAGTCGGGCAACAACACCCTCGCCTATGAATTCGGCATCCCGTCGGCGAATATCCCGCTCGCCGCGCTGACCGCGCCGCGCTCGGTGGCCTATGGTGCGGGCGCGCCGGCTGGTTCGACCTTCACCCGCTCGATGGTCGTTCGTCTGCCGGCTGCTGCCACCATTGCCGGGACCTACACCGACACCATCACCGCGACGGTCACCCCCAACTGACCGACCGGCTGGGGCCGGCATGTTGCCGGCCCCAGCTCTCTCTTCGATACCAGGGGCAAGGGGAAGCAAGCGTGAAGGTCTGGGCGAAGTCATTGCTGTTCGCTGCGCTTGTCGCAGCACCGGTCGTCGCACCGGCCTTCGACGTCGTGCCGACCGTCACGATCATGGAACTGCCGCGCGATGTTCGCGGGGCCACCATCGTGGTCAGCAACCCCCGGACAGTCCCGCTGCCCATTTCCGTCGAGATCGTCGAACGCGAGATCAATGAGGACGGCACCGAACGGCAGACGCCTGCAGACGAACTGTTCCGCATCTTCCCTGCCCAGGCGATCATCGAGCCGGGCAAGCGGCAGACCATCCGGGTGATCTGGCAAGGACCCATGCCCGCCAAGTCCCGCTCTTTCACCCTCTATGCAGGCGAAGTGCCGGTCGACGTCACCAGCGGTGCCGCGTCGGGGGTGCAGCGCATCCTGCGGATCGGGGCGTCAGTCCATGTTGCGCCAGCCGGAACATCACCCGCGCCGCGTGTCGAGCGCGCCGTGCCCGAGGGCAAGGGTGTGCGGATCACGCTCGTGAACGACGGTACCCGCTTCATCTACATGAACGATCTGAACCTTACATTCGGAGCCAAGAGCATCACCGGTCAGGAGCTCGCCCGCATCGCTGAGCGCACCCTCCTCCCACCTGGCGCACGCCGCAGCTTCATCATTCCGGACGTGGTCGGTGAACCGACCTTGCGGGTGGTCGAGTAGCACCCGGCCCGATGGCAATGGTCGCCAGAAAATGTGTCCCCCTCATTCTCTGCCGGCCGTCTTTGTGCGCGGTCCCGCTGCCGACGGCGCACCCGGCTCAAAACCTCGACGCCATCGCCGCTGCTGCCGGATCCTGATGATGAGCGGGGTCTCGGCTCTCACAGCTATGACCCCAAGCCTCGCAGTTCCGGTCCATGCCCATGCGCTTCAAGCCGCTGCGCCCGATCAGGCAGCCCGCTTCGAGATCAGCATCCCTATCGATCTTGGCGGCCGTGAACTCGGCCAGATCGATGCCGAACTCGACGATGGTGATCGTGTTCGCCTCGATCGGCGTCAGCTTGCTGAGCTCCTCGGCCCGCGCCTGACAGCCCCTTTGCGCACTGCGTTATTGGCTGTAGCCGATACCCAACCCAGGATCGGGGTGTCCGAGCTTGTGGCACTCGGGATCCCTGCCCAGTTTGATGCAGCCGGGCTGCGTGTGGCGCTCGATATCCCGCTTGATCGCCAGGGTGCGACAGCGTTGCGCGCAATTGATGACGCCGCAGGGGCAGTGGCAGGCGATTATCTGGAGCCCAGCCAACTCTCTGCCTCCCTCACCCTCATCGGCTCACAGAACTTTGACTGGCAGGCGCAAGGAAGTGCTGCCCGCCCAGTCGGCGTGCTCGGACAGTTTGCGGCCAATGTTGGCGGTCTGTCGGGCGTTTCCCTGTTTGCAGAGTTCGTACGCGACGGGGAGGCCGGTGGCGGGATTCGCCGCGGCAATGCCGTTCTGGTCCATGATGACGTCGATCGGGCAGTTCGCTTCAGTCTCGGCGATACGCCGGTTGCAAATGCCGGGTTTCAGACTTCCCCGATCATTGGGGGTCTGTCCGTCGCGCGCAGCTATGCTGACCTTCAGCCGTTCCGGAACATTCGCCCGGGCGGACAATTCCGCTTCCAGATCGATCGGCCGACGCTCGTCGATATCCGGGTCAACGGTGCCAGCATCCGGCAAATGCGGCTCGAACCCGGGCAATATGACATTGGCGACTTCCCCTTCCTCACCGGACAGAATGAGGTCGAGATTTACGCCTTTGACGACTTCAATCAGCGTCTGGTGACACGGTTTTCGCAGTTCTTTAGCGCAAACCTGCTGCGTCCCGGCCTCAGCGAGTTCGCCTTTTCGATCGGCCTTCCCCAGGAACGCGACCGGCGCGGCACGATCCAGTATGGCGATGGCCAACCGCTCGCATCCGGCTTTTTCCGCCGCGGCCTTTCTGAGTCACTGACCCTCGGCATCAACGCCCAGGCAAACCGCTTCGGGTGGCTCACCGGGGTGGAAGGCGGCTGGGCAAGCCCGATCGGCAGTTTCATCGCCAATGTCGCCCTTTCATCCAACCAGGACGCGGGTCGCGGCGCGCAGGCACTTCTCGCCTATGACCTGAACGTGCTCAATCTCGGCGCCATCCGCAATCTGCGTGCCAATGCCGAAGTGCGGCTCATCAGCAGCGACTTCCGGCTGGTCGGGCCCGCAGGGCTTGGGCGCGTCGCCAATATCTATTCGCGCGAGGCGCGCGCCGCCTTGTCGGCGCTGCTGCCGGGCGGGGTCTTTGTCGGGTTGAACGGAGCCTATCTCGTCCGGCGGGATCGAAGGGCAGACGAGTTTCGCGTCGGTGCCACCGCAAGCGCTGTCATGGGCCGCATGAACATCACCGCCGCGCTCGAGACCTCGCGCGTCTCAGGCCTCGGCCGCGACACCCGGTTTGTGATCACGCTCCTGCGTACATTGACCGATCGATCGACCGTCCGCGCTACATTCGACACGCAGCAAAATGCAGCCCAGCTCCAGTACACGCGCTTCGAAGCGCCCGAAGTCGGCGAATATGGGCTCGACGTCCAGCTCGAACGTACCGACCGTCGCTGGTCCGGGTCGGGGGGCGCCCGGTTCAACGCCAACAGGTTCCAGGCAGCCGGTCGCCATGACATCATTCGAACGACGGGTCAGGCTGGCACGACCCTTCAGCGATCAACATACACCGTCGCCACCCAGCTCGCGTTTGATGGCCGCAGAGTTGCCATTGGCAGGCCCGTCGGACCCAGTTTTGCCATCATCGGTGGCCATCCATCGCTTGAAGATCGGACAATCAAGGTCGGTCAGGGCTTCGGTCGCCGGAAGGCGCAGGCACAGTCTGGGCTATTCGGGCCGGCCCTGGCCCCGGTCGGGGCGCTCTATTCGCCGCAGATCCTCAACATTGATGTCGACAATCTCCCGCTCGGATATGATCCGGGCAAGGTGCGCTACGATCTCTTCCCTGGCGCTGCCACCGGCTATTCCATCACGGTCGGCTCCGCATCGTCCCGCATCGTGATCGGTCGCCTGCTCGATGCCGGTGGGGCACCCATCGGGCTTCAGGTCGGACGGCTGACCTCGCTCGATGCGCGCGATGCCAAGGCAGAGCCAGTGACTTTCTTCACAGACCGTGCCGGGCGCTTCACGATCGAGGGGGTTCGCCCCGGGCGCTACGAGGCCGTCCTCGGAACCGGCAATGCGTATCGGATCCAGATCGAGGTCGACGCCGACGGGATCGGCCTGGTCGATCTTGGGGCGGTCGTTGCAAATCGCGGAGGAGCAAAATGAGACTGGCAATCCGAAGAGGCGCGCTTGCCTTTGTCGCCGCGCAGGCATTGGCATCACCCGGCGTCGCAAGCGCCGCATGCGAAGGCGTGTCCATCGCCGCGCCTGGCAATGCCGTTCTGAACTTTGACCCGTTCGACGAACTGCGCGAGACCCTCGATATTGATCTGATCGTGCGTCAGCGGTCTGCAACACCGTGCAATCTCGCGCTGTCGGCCCAGAGCATGATGCCAGGGGTCTACCGGGAAATGCGGGGTAGCGGAAACCCGGTCCGCTATGAACTCCGGCTCGGGTCCCAGCTGCTGCAGAACGACCTTGGCAGCCCGGTTGTCATCCCCGGGCAGATCCAGGGCGGCAACCGCGACACACTCGTTCGATTGCGCTTCGAGTTCCCACCGGGCGTGTTGATTCCGGCGGGGCAATACACTGACCTGCTTTCCCTCCGCACATTTGATGCAAGCGGTGGCACCCCGGTCTCGCTCGGCATCGATGCGAGCTTCACCGCTCGCCTTGTTGTGCCAGCCAGCGTGCGGATTCTGCTCGACGGCGCCATCACTGCCGCCAATGGCCGCTTTGGCCGCAGCATGATCTTCCTGGGCGAACTCTCCGACGGCGCAGAGGCCAATGCGACGCTTCAGATCCGGGCGACCTCGGGAGTGCGGCTCTCGGTTGCCTCACAGAACAATGGCACGCTTCAGCATGTGGCAGTTGCCGGCGACGCCGGCGCCATCCCCTACCGTCTTCTTCTGGATGGAAGCCCGATCGATCTGAGGACCGGGCCGGCCGACCTGCGCCGGCAGTTGCCCGGCGGGGCAGGACGCGAAAATCTGCGGATGCAGATTAGTGTCGCACCAGCTGGCGCCAAGCCCGCTGGCACCTACCGCGATGTCCTGACCGTAACTGCGGAGCCAAACTGATGTTGCTGCTCGCCACCGGCCTCCTCGCTGCGGTTCTTGCTCAGGACGCGACCGCATCGAGCCGCCCTCCCCGCCCTGCCCAGCGCAGTGTCCAGATCCCCTTAACTGGCACTCTCCCACTCCGGTGCAATGCGCGTGTCGTTCGGGCTGAGGGATCGCCCGGCTTTTCTGACCGGATCACCTTGGTCATCAGCCATAGCTGCAATGCAGAGCATATCATCCAGTTCACTTCTCCGGTCCTCGATGAGGCGGTCGGTGGTGCCGCACGCATCACATTTGATGGCGCAGAGGCGCATGATCGCGGGCGCAATAGTGTGTCGTTCCTCGAACCCCCGGGCCGCGAACGCGAGCGTCGGCTGCTCATCAGTGCAGCTGGTCCCTCAAATCTCGCTCGATTGACCGCGCCTGGCGCCGTGACCATCACCCTCGCGCCGCGCTAACGAGACTGTCATCCATGACGAGAATGGCCAAACTCGATCGGCTGCTGTCGCTCGTCTACCTGCTCAGCGAAACATCGGAGGGGCTCACCCTCGATGACATGGCTGCCGCTCTTGCGGTCAACAGACGCACCGCGGAGCGTATGCGCAACGTGATCGGGCTGCACTTCGACCTGGAGGAACGTCAGGACTTCGGACGAAAGCGCTTTCGCATCCTCGGGTCGCTACGGCGCGTCTATACCCGGCCCACCCCGGAGGAACTGGCCGCGCTTCAAGCTGAAGTTGATGCCCGCCTGTTCGAACAGTCGCCTCGCGGCCCCCTTCTCCTCAGCCTGATCGCCAAGATCAAAAGCGCACTCGACGAGCGCGAGAAGCTGCGGCTTGCGCCTGACCTTGAGCTGCTGGCCCGGGCACACCGCATGATGGTGGCCGCAGGACCGACCGCTGTCTCTGACCCGGCCGTCCTCGCAACCGTTCAACATGCGATCCTGGCGGGTGCATGTGTCGAGTTCAGCTATGTTCGCGAGGAAGGCGAAGAGCCCCAATGGCGCCGGGTCATTCCCTATGGGGTCGCTTTTGGTCCGCTCACTTACCTTGTCGGCAAGCTTCCGCCACGTGAAGGACGGCCTGAGTTTGATCCCGTTCTGTTCCGCTTTGATCGCATGTCCGATGTTCGCCTGAGCGAGACACTTGGCAGTGCGCCGGACAACTTCGATCTGGAGGAATGGTTGGCCGAAAGTTTCGGCATCTGGCGAGATGATAAGCATGCTGTTTCGCTACGGATTCTGCCACATGCGGCAGCACGCGCGCGTCTATGGCGGTTTCACCGTTCACAGACCATGGAAGCACTGTCTGACGGAGGTCTGCGCGTCCGTTTCGAAGCAGGCGGCCTGCGGGAAATGGCGGAACATTTGTTCTCCTGGGCTGGCGATCTCGTGATCGAAGAACCTATAGAGTTACGCAGAGTCATGACCGAGAGGCTTCGACTCGCAGCGGGCATGACAGGTCTTGAATTAATGCGGTGAATTCGAGGGCGACCGAATCTGTCGGCCTCATGGTGTTTATGCGAATCATGGAAAACGCATTGCACCATCTCGATCAGCCTGCAGCTCAATCAGTGGCGCACCTGGTTCTCACCTGGGCCGACAATGATCACCGTCCTCGCGTCCTGCTCGGCCCCTCCCGGAGGCTGATCTGGGCGAACCGGGCAGCCGAGGCCGAACTGCACAAGGGATCAAGCCTCAGGCTGGAAGGCGGCCGGGTCGCGACACGCCGGCCTGACATGACGGCTGAACTCGAGCGCATAACCGCGATTGGGGGTCCCGATCGCGCTCGCATCTTCGTGCCGCTCGCGGATGGCACCGATCACCTCATCATCGACACGGCGCGCCTTCCTTCGAACAGGGAACACGTCGCGCTCCAGTTCCGTCCCGGCACCGCAAAGCTCTTCGACCCGGATGAGGCACTCCGGCCGTTTGGCCTCACTCCTGCCGAGCGGGACGTGGCTGCCTTCCTTCTGGAAGGCGCCACGGCGCGTGAAATCGCCTCGGCGCGGCGCAGCGCTCCGGATACCGTACGTGCCCAGGTCAAGAGCATCTATGCCAAGCTGGGTATCGGGTCGCGCACAGAGCTTCTGCGACGGTTGATCCCCTATTTCTGTTGACCACCCTGAGAAAGGAGGTTTGGCATGGAAGTCTGCGGTCGGCTGCGAAGGAGCCTGGCTGTCTTCAACGCACCTGCGTTGACTATCTAGAAGCGGCTGATGTCACGATGGCTGCGTTTGGGACTTTCGCGCCGTTCCCGGTGGCCTCCGCCAACGGCGCCTTCCGCCGGAACGGGACGTTCCCCGCGCGATCGCACCAGCGGTTATCTATGAGCGAGCCTGGCCGGTTGCTGTCAGAACTTTTCTAGGCGCGATGATCGGTGAAACAGCCAGTCAATTGATTAGAAACCAGCGTGTGCCGGTTCCACAGTCGGCAGCACAAGGCCGCGTATAAAAGGCGGAATTATTACTCAAAAACGATAATGGCTCGGATATTAGTTGTCACAGTCGAGGGTGCCGGGTATCCTAACCCTGTGTTACATACTGAGAATCCGCCGCTCGCCGCACTCAAGTCCTTCTTCACCGACGCGACCGGGGGCTCAGGCACCTACGGCCACCTGCTGCTGGAACAATCAAAAGCTCCGTTTCAGGACGCCACAGTTGACGCACTTCGCCCCTACTTCGAATCAGCTCACGCCGATGCGCGCGAAAACTTCCACAAGGCTGTGCGGATCTCGCTCCATCCTGAGACGGGCGAGATGGGTGCCGACGCCACCTATCCGAACTGCCTGCCGCCCAAAACCATCCGCGGTCTGTTCGGCGAGGTAATGGCGGGCATGATCGCCGAGGCCTACCCAATGGTGGGTGCAAAGTCATGGCGGATCCCGATTTTCCTTTTCCGCTACCATGGCGCGGTCGAGGATTACATCTTCGACCTCGCGCGCGATCCCACGAAGAAGCGGGAGGTGCACGGGCGGCCCGGCAACGACTTCATCGGGCTCGAGATGGCCGCCGACGGTACCGTGACCGCCTTCATCGCCGGCGAGGCGAAATGGCGCGCCGATCTCACGGCTTCGACAATGGACACGATCATGAAGGGTGATGGCACCGGAAAGGGTCCAGCGCGGGTCTACAAGGACAACGGCGTCTGGAACGACATCAACACCGCGCTCCCGGTGCCGAAGGGTCTCCAGCAGATGTGCGACCTGCTCGCGATCAAGGATCGCGACGCCTTCGCCCGAACCATCCTCTCGCTGGACGAAGCGCTGCTCGGGAAGTCGAGCCCGCCCCGCACCGACCTCGTCCTAGTCGCGGGCAACCGATCGCCGACGCGCCCGAAGGGGGCGACGCTACTGCCGACGGCGGCTGCGCCCGCCGACTACAAGGCGGCACGCCCGCTGCAAATCGTGGAGATTGTCCTCGAAGGCGGCGAAGACCTAATCAATCGGATATACACCAGCCTGTGGGTGAAGCATGGCGGAACTTGAGGCGGAACGCCGCGCATTAGCCGAGGCCTTCGTCGCGGTCCATGCTACGGAGAACGCGCTGACCGCGCAGCAGGCGCGCCTCTTCGTGCGGTCAATCCAGAGCAGCTGGCGCGTCACGTCCCTCGACTGGTCAGTCAGGCAATCGATCGAGCTTTTCAGCGATGCGCGCAGGCTGCTGCACGCAGCGACGATCTTCGAGGAGGGTGACGGCCCGGACGGCCCGGCGGCGGCGGCCTGTTACCGCCGCGCGGGCGAGATCCTGGAATGGCTGGCCCGCGCGGGGGACGACGTCACACATGACGTTCCTGCCGAGGTGCTCGCCGCCGGCGCATATCAGCTCGCGGGTCTGCCGGCGATGGCCGGAGGGATCTTGAAGCGGGTTAAGCTCGATGGCGTTGGCGCCATCCTAGGCGCGTTCCTCGGTTGCGACTTCGACTCCGTGATGGAGCTCACCGCCGCGTTCTGGGCCACGCATGGGGATCTGACGGGGCCGGACGGATCACAAGGGCTTCTCGCAGAGGGCGATGACGACCCGTCACCGATTGCGCCATCCGCCGCGTCGGGTGCCGACGAAGAGCACGAAGTGCCGCCGGAGAGCCGGACGAGCCGGGTCGCCTGGTATGTCGCCGTCGAGACGGTTCGGTCTATCGGTCTCCTCGCAGATGGGCTGCGGCGCGGCGAGCTGATCAGGACCGAGACGGCGTTGCAGAAGCTGGCGGCATTGGCGGATGTCGCGACGCGCATCGTCGGCGACGAGGCTTGGATCATGCTCAAGCTTGTCAGCGCTTCCGCCGCCCGTTTCGCGCGGGATAGCCTGCACCGTCGTGCTGCGCCACTTGCGGCGCCCGGCCTGGATGCGGCTGCGAAGCTGCACAGGTTTGCCCGCGAGCAGTTCGCCCGTGGTCGTGGCGTGCTGTGGCCTTCGCAGGTCAGCGGCCTCGCCCGTCTCGCGGTCAGCAGGTCGTTCGCGC
The DNA here is from genome assembly GCF_059803575.1 of Sphingomonas sp. URJC2. Taxonomy (NCBI): domain Bacteria; kingdom Pseudomonadati; phylum Pseudomonadota; class Alphaproteobacteria; order Sphingomonadales; family Sphingomonadaceae; genus Sphingomonas; species Sphingomonas sp. URJC2. Next base: position 112,481 of record NZ_JAPFGX010000003.1, on the reverse strand, counting down.
TTTGCACGCCGACGGGATCGGGCAAGACGCTGGTCGCCAATCTCGCGCTGGTGAAGGAACTGCTTCTGGCCGCACCGACGGACAGTAAGCCATCACCGCTTGCGCTCTACATCGTCCCGTCCCGCGCTTTAGCCGGCGAGGTCGAGGCGAAGCTGAGCGCTGAGTTCCGCGGCGAGATCACCGTCACCGGCCTCTATGGCGGCACAGACTGGGGCATCACCGATTATTGGCTGACTGCCGACACCCCGACCGTGCTGATCGCCACGGTGGAGAAGGCCGAGGCTCTTATCCGCTATGTCGGGCACCTTCTCGTCCGGCGCCTCGAACTGCTGATCATCGACGAGGCGCACCAGGTGGTCGTCGACGGCACCCCGCGGACCATGCGCGATCTCGCCGCCCACTCCGATCGGGCGATGCGGCTCGAAGGTCTGGTCACTCGCCTTCTTGCGCTCAAGCCAGACATCGGCCGCGTGGCGCTTACCGCCGTCGCGGGCGGAGCGGCACCGCCGGTCGCACGGTGGATCGAAGGGGGCGATGCGGCCGAGCCCGTGGGGCTCGGCGACCGCAGCAGCCGTCAGCTGGTCGGCGTGCTCGAATCGCGTCCGGGCCGGTCGGCGCGTATCACGCTTGAGCTGAACAACGGCCAGCCGCTTTACGTGCGCGGCCGCGAGGACCCTGTCTTCCTCAAGCTCGGCCTTCCCCCGATGCCCGAACCGCTGTCGGCCATACGCAAAAGTCTCCCGCACTACGTGCAGAACCATGCACTGTGGACAGCCATGAACCTAGTCCCCGGTGGTCGTCGCATCCTCATCTCGGTCACGCAGGCGCCCGACCGCGTAATGAAGCGCTATGCCGAGGCGTTCACGCTAAAGGGATGGGACGCCCTGCCGCCATTCGAGCCGCCGGCAGATGGCGCGCAGCTTTTCGCCGACGCGCGCGCAACCTGCGTCGACTATTGCGGACCGGCCTCGTCCGAGGTCGCTCTGCTCGACCGTGGCATCGCGACCAGCCATGGCCAAATGCCGCAGCGTCTGCGGCGCTTTATGGTCGAGTTGATCGAGAGGCGCGTCTGCCCGGTGACATTGGCGACCGCTACGCTGACCGAGGGGGTGAACCTCCCGTTCGACCTCATCATCCTGCCGAGCCTGGAGCGGACCGTGGACATACGGCCGACAGGCCAGCCGGTTACCGACATACTGCCCACGGCGGAATTCCGCAATCTCGCGGGTCGCGCGGGCCGGCCGGGCGCGGCGGAGTCGATGGAAGGCATCACGCTCGTCTGCCTGCCGATGGCCAACTCGTCGACGGCACAGGCCGAGCAGGCTACGCAGCGCAATCAGCGCGACGGGTTCGTTCGCAACCTGAACCGGCTCCTCGACGCGATCGCTGCCGAATCCCGCGCCGACGCCACCGTCAGCACGCCGCTCCAGACGCTGCTACGCTCGATCTGGCAGAAGGCGCACGATGTGCTGGGTCTGCGCACGGTCGCGGACCTGCACGCGTTCCTCGAAACATCCCTGCCCGAATCGGTTGGTGACAACCTCGGTGTCGGATCGACGCAGACCCTGGATATGCTCGGCGACAGTCTCGACGAACTCGACGGCTTCATTCTTTCGGCGATCGAGGAGATGGAACGCCTCTCTGGAACACCCACGGACGTCGAAGCGGCGATACGCGACATCTGGAACCGGTCCTTTACCCGATACGCCGGCGTCGCGGAAGAATGGCTGGAGGCAGCCTTCGTGAAGCGCGGCGGAGCGGTCGCCGCACGGCTATATCCCGATCCCATCCAGCGCCGCGCGCTCTACCAGATCGGCTTCACGCCCTACGTCGGGCGGCAGTTCCAGCAGGTGTCGCCCGCCATCATGGAGGCGCTTCGTGGTGCCGCCGACTATGGCACATGGAGCACCGCTGAGCGGTTCGCGCTCGTCGCGCGGCTGGGCGAACTCGTGCGGGGCGGCAGGGGCTCCGGCTTCACGGCGCGTGGAGCGACCGAGCAGGCGCTGATCGACCGGTGGCTGGATATCGCTGGATGGTGGGTGCAGCGTGACGGTGCGTCGCCGCCGGCGGCCGGCGAACTCCGCCGCTGGCAGGGCTTCGTGGCCAACAACCTGGAGTTCCGGCTTGGCGTCTCTGTCGGCGCGGCGGTCGCGGAGGCATGGAACGCCAACGCCGGCGAGGCCGAAGTCCCCAACCTCGCGGCATGGCGCGAGACCACGAAGCTGCCCTGGATCGGTTTCTGGTTCCGCGAACTGCTCCGCTGGGGCACGCTCGATCCGTTAGTCGCGTTCGCCATGGCGCAAGGGTTGGCCGGGACGCGCGAGGCCGCGACCGTGCTGCGTGCTGAATACGAGACCTGGCTCGCGAGCCGCACGTTGGTCCCCACTGCCGAGGAGCGGATAGATCCGCAGCTCTTCCTCGCCTGGATGGAGGCGCGGCCTCGGGGGATCGTCCCGCCGGCGGTGCCGACGACGGCGGCCGCGAGTTTGACGAGGGTCACCGGTTCGCGCGCCTCGTATGCCGTTCGCCCGATCGTTCGCGACGGCACCGTGACGTGGATAGATCCCGCCGGCTTCGAGGTTGGGAAAGGCCAGACGATCCCGGGTGCTGTCGCGGCGCGGCCATCCGGGCACGATTATGTCATCGCGAACGACCAGTTCGGCGTGCGGGTCACGCGGACCTTCTGAGCCCTCCCCTCCGCAGTGGTTCACTCGAACCGCTTTTTCAAGTCGATCGCGCTCGATTCCAACGCTGCCAAGAGCGGTGTCATTATCGCTTCGTAGTCGCGCGGATCGCCGACCCCAAGCTTCGCGGCGGCGCGCCAGGGAAGTGCGAACGGCGGCGCCTCTGGCCCTCGCAAAGGTTTTCTTCCATCGCCATGACCAGTGATGGCTCGGTGATATCTGGCTGGGGTGGCTTGATGTTAGCTCCGCGTGGAATCCCATCGACATGGGAGGACCAATGTGATTGCTATCGGCAATATGAACGTCAGCGAGAACATCAGGAAGCTTCGCGCATCCCGGGCGATGACCCAAGAGGATCTGGCCGCGTCGGCGGGTGTAGGCATTGCGACCGTGCAACGCGCCGAGGCGGGGCGCAAAATCGCCGCGGCGTCGCTCGCTTCGCTGGCTGCGGCTCTCGGCGTGCCCGCGTCCGAGCTTGGCTCGGCCGGATCGGTCGCCGATCAACCTCACGTACCGCTCGACCGGATAACGACTGGCGGCGGGCTGGTCGGCTTGCTTCGCCGAGGTCGCAACATCGACTTCGGGTTCTGCGAACTGGATAGTATCGACGACGCCCGCTCGATCCAACTTTTTCAGGAGCATTGCGAGGCAGTGGCTGCAATAGAGGGAGCCTTGCGTCCCGTCGACCAGGTCGTGCGGGAACTTGAGGCGAAGACGCTGCTCGACGGCCTTGCCGCCCGGGGCTTCGTGGTCGGTGGCGCCAGTTTCGACGTCCAGTGCTACGACGTCGACGACCACGGAGGTGGCGGCTTGGCGATCCTGATGGCGCAGTGGACCGAGACGAGGATCGCGCTGCGCGTCGGTCGGGACGCATCGGGTATCTCGCGCGCATTCGTGATGGATGGCCTTGGCGAATATGAGACGCCGCGCAATGGTTTGGTCTTCCCGGAGCGAGCCGAGGATGCCGCGGCGACGACCGAAATGGAAGATTGAGGCGGCATGTTCAACGTGATGGTCACCGCAGGCGACAACGCCTGGGAGGAAGGTGCCTACGTCTGGGACCGCAGCCGGGTGCTCGAGCACACCGCTGATGATATCCGGGCGCCGTTGCGGGCGTTAACGCCCGCAGTGCTGGAGGAACTGGCTAAGCTCCCGACGCTGTTCATGTATGAGCAGTCGGCGGACGGCGTCCCGCGCATCGGGCACATCCGTCGAATCCAGCAGCGCGGCAGCGATATCCGCGTCATCTTCGAGTTCGACGTTTCCGTCCCCCCGCTGACGGACGAGGAGCTCCAAGAACTCCGCTGGGACCTGCAGCTGGAGGATTTCGAGTTCAGCCGGACCCATTGGGCCGTGAAGGATGGCGACCTTCTAGCCATCCTTCGCGAGCATGGCATTATTGGCGCGGTCGCCGCCGAGGCGCCCGCAGTGGAACCCGAGCCAGTGGCCCCGGCGGTCGACGTCACGCCGGCGAAGGTGTTTCTGGTGCACGGTCGGGACGAGGCGTCCAAGCACGCGGTCGCACGGTTCCTCGAGCGTCGGGTTGGCGTCGATGTGGTGATCCTGTCGGAACAGCCGAACCGCGGTCGCTCGATCCTCACCAAGTTTCGTGAGGAGGCCGACGGTGCGGCGTTCGCTGTCGTTCTTCTGACCGGCGACGACCTCGGTCATCTCCGGCTCGAACTCGTCCCCGCCGGCGAGGCCGCGCCGGTCGCGGTCCAACGCCCGCGCCAGAACGTGCTCTTCGAGATGGGCTTCTTCATTGGTCAGCTAGGTGTCGAGCGGGTGTGCGCGCTCGTCTCGCCGGGTGTCGAACGCCCGTCCGACTACGACGGCGTCGTCTACGTCCCGCTCGACGATCAAGATGGGTGGCAGCGGCGGCTCGTGACCGAGCTGCACGCCGCTGACGTGCCTGTGTCGGCGACTTGGTGGCAGGCCTAGGGTGGCCACGCGGGACGAGCTCTACGCAAAGGTCAGCGTCACCGCCGAGGCGACGTAGCTCTTCGAGACCGAACTCGGCACGCTGATCCTGTGCTTGCGCGGACTCGCAGAAGGTTGGCACGTCGAGCCTGGCAGCCGGCTGACCCAACGCGGAGATCTGGTCCGCACGCAGGTTGCCACCTTATTGCAGTCTAAAGCGAGGTCGGGGCTCCTTCATGAAAGCCGCTTGGCTGCTTCCGGCTGAAGTAGACATTCATTCTTCTGATCTGGGACGACCGGCTTTGGTCGGTGGCTGCCAGTAGGTCTTGGGATTTTCCTACCCTTCCTAAATGATGTGAAGAATGATCGGCTTCACCAGAATCCGACATTCTGTCGGCCATTTTGGGCACAGCGACTGTCACGGGTTCCTTCCGAATGAGACGCTATTCGAGCTTCGTCCTTTCTTTACGTCAATGTCAAAAACCCGACCGGTCTGCCTCTCAAACTTGCACCTTCAGTTTTTCTCGGAACACAGCAGTCGCTGGCCGATGGTTAGTCGGCCTGTTGCGCGGGCAGAGCGGTGCAATCAGGATTCATCGCGAGGATGGTCATTCCGGGCGCCGGGCACCCGACATGTTAAGGCTCTAACGAAAGGATGGCACTCCGTCTTTAGAGTCTCCGTGATGATCAAGCGTTAAGTGCAGCCGTCTCGCCTACCATCATCGCCAGCAGTTCGGGCATGGCGATCGCCTGCGAGAACAGATAGCCCTGCGCCTGGTCGCAGCCCATGGCGCGCAGTGTCGCGGCAGCCGAGACATCCTCGACCCCTTCGGCGACAACCACCTTACCGAGCGAGTGGGCGATCTCGATTGTCGCGCGCACCACGGCGCGGCTCTCCTCGGAATTGGCCATGTTCAGGACGAACCTCTTGTCGATCTTGAGCTCGGAGCTCGGCAACTGCTCGATATATTCGAGGTTCGACTGGCCGGTGCCGAAATCGTCGATCGACAGACCGATGCCGCGCGCCTTCAGGGCGGCGATCTGCGGCACGATGCGGTTATCCTCGAGCTTGGCGGTCTCGGTCAGCTCCAGCGTCAGGTTCTGGGGCGGGAAGTTGTAGCGGCCCAGCAGGGTCATGATATCGAACAGCAGGTGCGTGTCCGACAGGCTCTTGGCCGACATGTTGACCGCCAGCTTGAAGCGCGGATCGAGCGCGATGGCCTGCTTGCCGTCAACGAGTGCGCTCTCCATCACCACCAGCGTCAGCTCGTTGATGCGGTCGCTTGCCTCGGCGGCCTGCACCAGTTCCTGCGGGTTAACAAAATCGGCTCCGTCGGGTTGCCAACGGATGAGCGCTTCCGCCCCGACAATTTGGCCCGAGGCAAGATCCACCTTCGGCTGGTAGGCGACCCCGATATCACGATCGCGCAGGCCCTGCTCGAGCAACCGGATCATTTCTAGCCGGTTATTGCGCGCCTTAAGGTGTGCCGCGTCATTGATAATGAAGCGCACGCCGCACGCGGTCGCCTCGTCGGCCGCCTGCATCGCCTTCTTGATGCGCAGCGTCACGGGAAGATCGTAGTTGGTATCGACCCCCAATGCCGGCGCGCCGTTGGCAGACTGCCATTCGAGGCTGATCGCGGTGCGGAGCATCAGCGCAAGGCCATCGGCATGGCGTTCAAGCTCGCCCGCCTCCATGCGCGGCGCAAGCCACACGAGGATATCACGCTCGAAGGCAATATCGCCGATCTCACCCGGCTCCTTGACGTAACCAATGAGGGTGTTGACGAAAACGCCGATATCGCGCGCGCTCCAATCCTCCGACAACTCGGCAAGATTGGCGATCTTGAGCGCAAACACGTCCCAGTCGGCCTGCGCCTCGTCGGAACTGATCGCCGACGTGGTCATCGCATCGACCCCCACGCTATAATATTTCTTATTGATCCGGGCGTAACCAAAGGCTGCGAAACCAAGTGCGAGAAGCGCCGACAACACGTCAAGACTGACCAACATCTCATCCAGCACGAAGGTTGCCGCAAAAAGGCCGAGCGCAAGGATCCACAGGGCGCGCAGCGACCGTTGCTGGGTGAAGGCGAGCAGCGCGATCGCGATGGCAGCGACAAGCACTGCCGGGAACCACATCAGATTAACCGGCGTCCCTCGTTTGAGAGTATGGGCACCCAAGACGTGGAAATAGGCCCCGGGCACACTGCCAAGGAACGGATGGTGGATGACGTCGCTTGAAGTAATGAAGGTGTCGCCGATAATCACCGATTTTCCAGCGAGTTCGGTGGCCCCGACATTGCCGCGCAGGACATCGACATAGGAATAGGTCTGCACCTTACGGGGGTCGATTGCAGGATCAGGACGGTAGCTTACCGCCGGGCCGTCATAGTCGGCCAGTAGCGCGGATATTGTCGGATGACTGCGGCCGTGCAATTCGACCTCGGTCGGGAAGACCACGGAGAGCCCGAACGGCGCGACCATGCCAAGCATGGACGCCATGCCGACCTTATCGCGGAACAGCTTGTGCGGCACGATCGCAGGAACGTCCTGGAGGGCCGCCTTGGTTTCGGGCGCCATGCCCAACCAGATTATGCCGGAGTGCTTGGCGAGTGCGCGCGCAAATGCGGCATCGCTTGCCGGCGTTTCCGGATCGGCAAAGGCTCGATCGAAGACAATCTTCTTCACATCAGCAGCGACCAGGCGCTCGATGAGCTGGCTGTGGTGGTGGCGGGTTGGGATCGCAATTTCGAGCTCGTTGAGGGTTTTATCGTCGATCTTGATCACCGCAATGTCCAGCGGTGCAGGGCGCTCGCGCAGCTGTGCACGGGCGAGCCGGAGCGTGTCTTCGGCCGGCAGCGGCAAATCGATTGCGCCTGACACCACGCCGAAACCGATCGCCATCAGCGCGACCTTGATGCGCTTACGGCGCAACAGATCGGCCCCCGAAAGACGCTCGCTTTTGGGTTTCAGAACATGCGCTTCGCCGCCAGAACGTCCGAGCGCACGACGCAACCTGCCAGCCAGAGACGGTATTGAGGCCATGATCAAGCGCGCGATCCCGGGGAAAATCCAAACTTCTCCCTGAGGTGCGGCCGTTGATTCATTGCAAACGGGGTACGTCGTGCGATCCCTGAACCGACGTCACAGCACCCGCGGCGCGATCAGTCCGACCACGATGGTGAGCGTCCCGCCCTGTCGAACAGTGCAAGCGAAGCCGCAGGAAATCGCGTGCGGCGTCGCCCAAGCGCGGCTGGCCAACGGCGAGAGTATGACCAGCGCGCCCAGATAGAGCAGCGCCGGGCCCGGCCGTCCCCAGCAAAAGCTCCACGGCAGGAACAGCGCCACCGCCAGCAGACCCGGCAGAACGGCGAGGATGTAGGCCTCGATGGTCGCGGGCGCATCAGACCGGGCGCTGACGAGCGCCTGCCCTCACCATACGCCGCCAAGAAAACTGAAGACGCCGCTGCATATCGGACGTGATTTTACTCCGTGATGGGGGCTTGCGGGCGCAGATGAGCGATCACGCCGTGTTCGAAGGCGCGAGCGTCGTCAGCGCCTCGCGCAATGTCTTCCGGCGCGATCGCCAACCGGATCGAACCTTCGGCCATCAGAAATCCCTCACGACAGTCGTGGATCAGCGTGGTCAAATCATGCAAGGCGCTGACGATCAGCCGGCCGTCACGCGCCATGTTCGCCAGCGCCTGACGGGCATCGAAGCAGGCCACCGGATCGAGCCAGTTGAACGGCTCGTCCAGCAGCACGATACGCTGGCCGCCGACAAAGGCAGCGTAAAGGGCCAGCCTTTGCCGCATGCCTGCGGACCATTCATCCACGCGTCGCGACCAAAAGCGGGGAAGGTCGAGCGCTTCGCGTAATCCGGCGAGATCGGACGCGGCACAATCGCCCCCCGTGGCGCGAGCGGCAAGAGCGAGCAGCTCGCGGCCGGTCAGCTCGCCGGGGAGCATCGCGATATCCGGACTGAACCCGATCGCCATCGCCCGCGCCCGGCGGTCGCCGCCGATCTCGACACCGTCGAGGCGGACGCTGCCGCGCGTCAGGGGAAGCCGTCCGCCCAATGCGCGCAGCAGCGTCGTCTTGCCCGAGCCGTTGGCGCCGACGATGCCGACCCAGTTCGGTCCCGTCAGTCGCAAATCGGGCACCCGTACGATTGCGCGGCCGCCGAGCTCGACCTCGATGTCAGTGGCTTCGAGCTTCGCTAGCCCAGGCTCCAGAGCCGCTCGTGATCGGCCCGCATGAGCCTCCAGAGCCGGGCTCCGCCGATGACCACTGCCGCGGGCGGTGCCAGAATTGCGGCAAAGGCCACCGCTATCAGCAGCCATTGCAGCTGTCGTTCGGCCTGAGCGCGCGACATCTGCCGATAGTGGAGCAGCCGCGCCGTCATCAGCGCCAAGCCCAGAAAACCGCCCGCTGCGGCAGCGGCGGAACCGCCGCTCCACGCCACCCCGAGCAGCGCGCCCAGCACCGCCGCGGCCGGCGCGCGCGCCGTTTCGAGCACGTGCCGGGCGAGCGAAGTGCCCGAATAGGAATGAAAGCGGCACACCGCCGGCGACACGCGCGCGCAGGCGGCGGCGCCGAAGCCGGCAAGCGCACCGGGTAAGCCGGCACCGATAGCGGGGACAAACAGGGTCAGGCTCGCCAGCGCCAATCCCATTAACGCGCCCCAGACGAACGGATAGAGGACAAGGCCGCGTTCGGGACCGATCTGGCGTCGGCCCCTCAGCCCCGGGCGCAGAACCAGTTTCGGCCAGGCCGGCAGTATGCCGCCGACCAGTGCGCTCATGGCCAAGACGACGGCGGCCATCGCCAGAACGTCCGGGCGGCGCAGCTCGACAATGCCCGCTATCAAACCGATTGCAGGCAGCAGTGCAAAAACGGCCAGCAACGGCACAGCGCGGCGCCAAGCGCTGGCCGCCGGGCTGAGCGCGTGCGCGGCCATAACCGAGCCCGAGGCCAGTTGCGCGACACGGTTCGCCCCGGCCCGGCCGAGCAGCAATCCGGCCAGCCCGGTGCCGCACAGGATAAGGGACACGGGAAGATGCTCCCGCGCAGGCCGGGCAGCGGTGTCCGCGACAAAGCCAGTGCCGATCAGCAGGAGGACAAACAGCAGTGCCCGGTCCGGCCAGCGGGAAAAGGCACGTTCGACGTTTCGCCGCGCGCGCAAACCGTCATAGACCAGCAGTCCGAACGGATCCGGCATGATCTGGCTCAATCTGCCTCGTTCGAATGGAGGATAGTTTTCATACGCATGTCTTGATCGAGGATATATTGAATCCGATCCCCTGTCTCGAAATCGCGCGGGATTACGTTCAAGGTGACGCCAAACGTTTCCTGCCAATGCTGGGCATGATAATCTGCCCCGGCCGCAATGAACAGCACGGGGCCGCGGGGGAGATGGATAGTTCCGAGCGGCTCCACCTCGATCCAGTCAGCGAGCTCGCGTCACCTGGCGAGCCCAAACCCAGGCTGCTCGATGGATACGCACATCCGCCCGGCGTCCTGTGCAGCCCATTGCTTCAACCGCGCCAGTTCCCAAAACAACCGCCCGGCGCTATTCCCCGCTGGGGGAAGGCTTGGGGTCACGTCAGCCGGTTTCTCCTGCCACGATGCTGTCAGCAGGCTCAGATTACATGTGAGCTTCCATAACGGGAGGACAGCATGACAGACACATACGCCGATGGTCTCGTGATGCTCGCCGAGCTGCAGATCAAGCCGGGCGAGCGCGAGGCATTTCTGGACTACGCGGTTGAGAACCTGAAGCTCAGCAGGTCAGCGGTAGGCAATCTCGCCTTCGACATCCTGATCGACGAATCCAACCCTGAGACGGTGCTGTTCTATGAAGTCTGGGAATCGGCCGAGGCTCAGCAAGCCTATATGGCCTGGCGTATCGAGCGGGGCGATCTGACCACGCTGATGTCGTTTCTGGCAGGCGAACCCAAGTTCACCGCTCTGCGGAGTCTCGCAAGCTAATGCAGCCGCTGTCAGGTGATGGCCCTGGATAGAGACGTCAGCCTGACACTCGCTCTCGCACGCGCCAATGTCGTTCCCGCGCCGTCCTGAAGTTCGGCTTCTGCAAAACCAATCGTCCTCCCGAGCTGGACGATGCGGCCGGTCCCGATGAGCGGGCCGGGCTTCGCCGGCGCGAGAAACTGGACGTTCAAATCGATGGTCGACGGAAAGACTTTCGCGTCGCTCGCGATGAGAATGGCAGGACCTATGCAATCATCGAGCATGGCGGTCAGAAATCCTCCCTGCACGTTGCCAGCAGCATTGCAGAATTCCGGGCGCGCGGTGAACGCGATCCTGACCAGGCCCTCCTCCGGATTGGCGTCGATTATGTCGAGCCCGAGCAAGGTCGCGCAAGGCGGGGTCGGAAAGCGATCAAGGACGGTTGGAATGGACATGCCGCACTCCTGCTGGTCTCAGGCTGGGAAGCGTAAACTGGCACTCCTGACAGCCTTGTGTCAGTAATCAGCCATGCGCCGCGCCGAACGCCTGTTCCGATTGGTTCGCGAGTTGCGATCTCGACACATCAGCCGGGCGGAGGATCTGGCGGCCACTTTCGAGATCAGCGCGCGCACCATCTACCGCGACATCGCGCATTTACAGGCGTCGGGACTGCCCATCGAGGGCGAGGCCGGGGTCGGATATATTCTGCGCCCGGGTTTTGACCTGCCAGCCATGACGTTCACGTTCGAGCAGATCGATGCTCTGGCTGTTGGGTTATCCTTCGTCGAGGCGGCCGGCGACGCCTCGCTGTCGCTGGCCGCCAAGGAGGTTCGGGCAAAGCTGCAAGCCGCGCTGCCGGAACCCGACCAACGCAAGTTGGAGCAGGCGCCGTTCTTTGCGAGCAGGCGTGATGGGCCCGCCGATCCAAAACTGCGAACGATCAGGGAGGCAATCCGCGAGGCGCGCATCTTGCGCTTGGACTATGTCGATGCCGATGGCACGATCACCGATCGTCTTGTCCGTCCGCTCGCCATCTGGGCCTTTACCGACGGATGGCTGTTTGTTGCCTGGTGCCAACTGCGTAGCGACTTCCGCGCCTTCCGGCTTGATAGGATTTCCATGATCGAGCTGACGGGCGATCATTTTGCCGACGAGCCTGACAAAGACCTTCGCGCTTATCTTTCATCCAAGCTTCTGGTGCATCGAATCGGGGGTTAGATCAGGAAATGTGCTCCCGATCACCCCGGTTTGATCTCATTGCCGCCATTCGCCTCCCCACCCAATTGCAGTAGATAATCGTGTTATGCCTCGGCCCAGAAAGACGCCTGCCGGCTTTCTGGGGAAATAGACGATCATTGCTCTGACCCGGAACGACTGGGCTTGGTCGGCAGCCGTTACGGTTGAGGTCGAGTCGGGAGTGACAGCTTTACCCGCCTTTCGGAAAACACCTGCCGTTCGACAATCGACCCCGGAGCAGACATTGCCGCTAGTCCTGACGCGGCCAAGCTCCTGCCTCTGCACCAGCAATCACTTTTGCGACCGTAATCGGCTGCATCCTGCCGAGCCCGCCCCCAAGAGCAATGTCGGCGGCCTCGAACTCCCTCTCGCGCAGCACCGATGCGCTCGCGAGATGATCCGTGAGCAGTTTGCGACGGCGGCGGCTCATCTCCACCGGAAGTCAGAGAACGGCAGCGAAGGGTTGCAGCTCGGCCGCTGTCGTGATGAGCCCCTGCCGGGTGAGCGTGTCGAGATAATCCTCAACCGAGTAGCATGGGTTTCTGAGCCGTGCCGGGACCTTCTGAACGGCGGTGCAGAAGAGGCCGGGCGCAAGGCTCATCTGGTTGCAAAGAAAAGTGTCCGGATGCTGCACCTCAATGCCGAACGGAGCGAGCGCGGCGTCGGGAAAATCCTTGAGGTTCTAGGTGACGATCACGTCGCAGCGGCCGGTGATGGCTGCAGCGAGGACGTGGCGGTCGCCCGGATCGGGCAAGGTAAGGGTAGGGATAAGTGCCTCATAGCCGAGGACCAGCGCATCGCGGGTATGGCGGTCCATGAGGTCGCGCGTGCGTTCGAGTGATGCACGGTCGCGATGCGGCTGTTCGCGCAGCAAAGCCTCGATCCATTCGCGATGAATGTCGGCGCTCCAGCGCGCCTTGAACAGGTCGGTCACGGCAAGCTGCAACAACAGGTCCCGCATTGGCGCGGGGTAGAGGACGTTCGCATCAAGCAGGGCCGTGTAACGGCTCACGGGCGACTATAACCCATGTCCTGTTCCTGGGCTTCGGCGGCAAGCTGGTCGAGCACCGCCTCTCGATCGCTGTCGAGTCTGGCCTTATAGGCCATGACGTCCTCCATACGAATGCGCCGATGCTTGCCGACCTTGCGGTGGGGGATCTGGCCTTCATCAAGCAGCCGGATCAGGAAGGGCCGCGACACATTCAGAAGCTCGGCTGCCTGCACAGTGGTCAGCTCGGCGTTCTCGGGAATGAGTGTGACGCCCCGCCCGGCGGCCATGGCCTCCAGAATATCCATCAGCAGTTCGACTGCGCCGGTCGGAAGCTCAAGCGGTTCATCATGGCCAGCGTCGCGGACGCGCAGTGTCAGCGGCCGCTTGCGGTTTGCAAATCGGGACAGAAGCTGCCCAGAAGCGCGCGCGATGGCTGCATCCTGCGCAGAGGGCGGCATCTGGCGGTGGGCGAGCATGGTCATGGGAACCTCCTAGTTCTCTCGAGCCATAAGTGCATTATCTGCTTTAAACGCAATAAATGCATTTTGGCGGGGGCCTCACATGCGCTGACCTCAATACGCGCTCGCCAGCATGATCGTTAGCACCCGCTGGATCACGGCAGGATCGGCGGGGTCTTCGCTGCCGACACTGGCGCAGCTGGCCCGCTTGAACCGCAGAGCATTCCATCTTTAAGCTGGCGCGTGCGCTGCCACCTCCTGCTCCCGCTTCTCGCCCTCGCCGCGTGCCAGCCCGCCGCGCCGGCTCCGGAGATGATCGTCTGGGCTTGGGAGCGGCCCGAGGACCTCCGCTTTCTGCCCAAGGGGGCCGAGATCGCCGTGCAGACCGGCTTCATCGATCTCGCCGGCGACAATTTCCTCGCACGTGGCCGGCGCTTCCCGCTGCGCACCGATCGACCGCCCACCACCGCGGTCGTCCACATCCAGATCGACGACCGCATGCCGCTGCGCTGGACGCCGGCGCTCCGCGCCCGTGTCGCTGCCGCCATCCTCCACTTTGCCCGTGTCATCCCCGCGCGCCGCGTCCAGATCGACTTCGAGGTCCGCCAGTCGCAGCGCCGGGTGCTGATCGATGTGCTCCACGACGTCCGCGCCGCCCTGCCCCGCAATGTCCTGCTGTCGATGACCGCGATTGCCAGCTGGTGCCAGGAGGATTGGCTGGACGCGCTGCCGGTCGACGAGATCGTCCCGATGCTGTTCCGCATGGGACGCGGCGGCGCGGCGCTCCGCGCCCGTATCGAGGGCGGCGGCGACTGGGCCGAACCCGCCTGCCGCAACGCGCTCGCCGTGTCCGCCGACACCCCCATTGCCCGCGCGCCGCAAGGGCGTAGAGTCTATCTGTTCGCCCCCCAAAGCTGGACACCCTCCACCTTCGACGCGGTGCGGAAACGGGTGGAGCAATGGCGATGAAGCGCGGGTGGTGGTTGGCAGCGGCGGCATGTGTCGCGGGACTGGCGGGAAGCCAGGCGGCCGGCTCAGGCGATCAAGGGCCGATCCTCGACTATGTCACCAGCCATGCGCTGCACCCGATCGATCGCGCAGCCTTCGCAGCCGGCAATGTCGGCATCGTCAAACCCAGTGCGCCGGCGGCGGTGCGCTATCTCGACTGGCGGCTGCTCAAAGGGTTGGATGTCGGCGCCGATGCCGCCCGGGCGCTCGCCACCCCGTGCTGCGGTGACTGGCAGGATCCGACCGGTGTCTGGCTTGAAGCACGGCGGCAAGTCCCGGGCCTCGAAGCCGATTATTACTGGGTGTCGACCGAGCGCCGAGGCCCGGACTACACCTCGATCCCCACCTGTTTTGGCGACGCCTTCACCACCGCCGCAGCGACGCTGAAGGCGCGGATCGCTGCGCATGGCGCCGCTTCACCCTGGGTGCGCGCCTGGGTCAATGCGCAGCACCGCGTGTTCGAGGCGTGCAGCAAAGAGGGCGTGACCCTGCCGCCGCTCGATCCCGGCGCTCCGGCCTGGCTGCGCGCCGACCGGCTATACCAGCAGGCGGCGCTGGCGCTCTATGACGGCCGGCTCGCCGATGCCGAAGCCACCTTTGCCGCGATCGGTCGGGATCCGGCCTCGCCGTGGCAGAGGCTGGCGCTGTACCTTCAGGCACGCACCATCCAGCGCGCCGCACTCACCGCCCGCAACCCCGTCGCCTTTGCCCGTGCCCGTGCCGCGATCGCCACCCTCGCCGCTGCACCCGATGGCACCTATGGAAAAGGCGAACTCGTCCGGATGCAGCAGGTGCTCGACTATCACGAGCATCCCGCCGCGCTCCGCGACCGGCTCGATCGCGTGCTCAATGCAAAGACGCCTACCCCGCACATCGCGGTCCAGTTCAAGGACTATTGGAGCCTTTCGGCCAGGCAGCCCGAAAGGCCAGAGGCAGCCGACTGGATCGCGACGCTGGACACGCGCAATCGAGAGGAAGGGTTCGCCCACGCCACCGATCGCTGGCAGACGACGCACCGCACCGCGTGGCTCGTTGCCGCGCTCGGCCTTGCCCGCCCGGACGATGCCGGCGTCCCGCCTCTCCTGAAGGCCGCTGACCGGGTTGCGGCGGACGACCCGGCCTGGCTCACCGCACGCTACCATCTGCTGCGGCTGCGCATCGGCCGCGTGCCCGATGCGACGCTCCGGCCCCAGGTCGACGCGCTGCTCGCACGGCGCGACCTCACGCCGTCGGATCGCAACATCTTCCTGTCGATCCGCGCCCAGCTGGCGACCAGCCTCGCCGATTTTTCTGCATACGCACTCCGCCAGCCCTATTGCAGAGGCGGGGCTGCAGATTGCGCCGCCGTCGCCGCCGAAGCGCAGCTGGGGCAGCGCGGGCAGGACTGGCTCGGCCTTGGCGACGATGCGCGGATGACGATCGACCGGCTGCCGCTCGCCGAGCGGCTGGCGCTCGGCCGCAGCGCCAGGCTGCCCGCCGAACTGCGGCTCGACCTCGCGCTCACCAACTATGTCCGCGCAGTGCTGCTGCGGCGAGATGCAGCGGTGAACGAGACCGCCCGGATGCTCGTGACGCTGCTGCCGCAGGTGAAGGCCGACTGGCAGCGGATCCTGCGCACCCCACCCGGCCGGGCCAAGCGCTTCGCCGAGATCTTCGTGATGACCAAAATCCCCAGTCTGCGCACCGATCTGGCCGATTATGCCCGCCCCCATGGCAATGAGCCTTCGTTCGGCGGTTATTGGGACGATTGGTTCGTGCAGCTGCCGCGCGGCATGGCGCCGGCCACCTTCCCGGCCGCCAAGGCCTATTATCAGGGCAGGTGGTGGGACGGCGGGGACCGCGGTATGCAGGAAGACGCTGTCGACCTGACCTGCAACGGGCGCTGCGGCGAGGCCTTCCCTGCCCGCCCCGCCCCTTTCGTCAAGCCGCTGCACGCCGCGGCGCGCAGCGAACGTAGCGCGTTCCGGCGCGCTGCCGATCTCGATCGCGGCAAGACCGGCGGGACGACGCTGTGGGAAGAGGCGCTGGCCTATGTCGCCGCGCACCCACGCGATCCGCGCGCCGGCGAAGCGCTGTATCGGCTCAACCGGGTGGGACGCTGGGGCAACAACCACAACCAGCTGAGCAAGCGCGCTTTCCGGCTGCTCCACGCCCGCTATCCGGACACGGTCTGGGCGAAGCGCTCACCCTATTACTACAACTGAGTCGACCGGGCGCGGGCCGACTTTGGCAAAGAGGCTCGGGCTCACGCCGCTATGTGTAACCACACTGATGAGCGTTCGCGGCTGAAAGGGAAGGCTTGCCGCCATGCCGCTTCGGTGCGCAAAGAGCGGCCGCCCGGTGGAGAAGAATGCTGTGAAGATCAGTCGAAGGGTTCACCATGCCGCTAGCAGGTTGCACAAATGGCTGGCGCTGATCATCGGGTTTCAGCTGCTGCTGTGGTTTGCCAGCGGCGCGCTGATGGCGTGGCTGCCAATCGGCGAGGTGCGCGGCGAACATCTGGTCGACCGGGCGCGGGCCGAACCCTTGACGGCGGAGCTGGCGCGGGTCGATCCGGCCATGCTCGCCCGGATCGCTGGCGACGGCATAGAGACGATCACGTTGCGCCGGGTCGATGGCCGTCTGATGGCCGAGGCCGGGGAAGGCGATACCGCCCGGCTGTTCGATCCGTTGAACGGGCAGCCGGTCGGTCTGCTTGGCGAAGCGGCGGCGCGGCGGATCGCCAATGCAGCCTGGACGCGGCGTCCTCCGTCGATCGCCGAGACCCGGCTGGTGCGCGCACGGAGCACCGAATATCGGGCGCAGCTGCCGGCATGGCGGATCGCCTATGCCGATGCCGAAAACACCGCCGTTTATGTTGGCGCGCTGACCGGCCGGATCACCGCAGTCCGCACCGGCACCTGGCGTCTCTATGATTTCTTCTGGGGCCTCCATATCATGGACTGGGCCGAGCATGCGGATTTCAACACCCCATGGCTGGTCGGCTTCGCGCTTGGCGGGCTGGTGATCGGTTTGAGCGGCACCCTGTTGCTGCTGGCACGATGGCCGCTGAGGCGCAGACGCGCCAGCCGCTAGGGGGCTCCCCCCTGACAAAATGTCTCATCGTCAACCAGTAGGTCGGCAGGCATGGTGGGTCCGAAAGGACACGGAATGGTCGACCTTATCGATGCCTGGGTCTGTCACGGCCAGCAGCCATGCGGTGCTGCACGAACCGGCAGAATCGATGAATGCAGCCGGCAGGTACTTCCCGGCGCAGGAACGCGCGCGCCATCTCGTTTCGGATGACAGGGAACGGGAAAAGGGGTATCGGCGCGGCCATGTTCACCGCCATGCGCCATGAACGAGGGCTGCGCGCGCTGTTTGCCGTGCTCCTCGTTTGCGTTCTGGCGCTGCGCATGGTCGTCCCGACCGGCTTCATGCCCACGCGGACGGCGGACGGCATTGTCGTCACCATCTGCAACGGGCTGGGCGAAAGCCAGACCGTGCTGGTCGACCTGCAACGGTCCGATGACCAGGATCATTCCGGCCACGAGCAGGCCGAGCACAAGCCGTGCGTGTTTGCATCGGCATCGCTGCCGGCAATCGCCGGCGCGCAACCCGCGCCACTTGCCAAGCCGGCATTGCTGCTGCGCGAATTCGCGCTGCCGCCGCCGGTCGACGCCGCGCCTGCCACTGCCGATTTTCTGACGCCGCCGCTGCGCGGCCCGCCTGCTCTGGCCTGATCGCCGGAGCCACCTGACCGGACGCGATCCCCAAGGATTGCGCGTCGCTGTTCCCACTCCGGCCGATGCCGCGCCTGCATGGCGCGCCCTTTTCCCTGCCGGAGTTTCACATGACCAAGACCTGCCTGCTGGCGTCCGTCGCCGCATTCGGCCTGCCCGCCATTGCCCCCGCCATTGCCCACGCCCAGGATGCGCAGCCCGAACGCTGGACGCCCGCCGATATCATCGTCACCGGCGAGCGCCAGAGTTACCGGGCCGACGAGGCCAGCGTCACCCGCACGCCCGTGCCGCTGATCGAGACGCCGCAGTCGATCCAGGTGCTCACCCGCGCCTTCATCCGCGACCAGGAACTGAACACGCTGGACGAAGCGCTGCGCAACGTCTCCGGCGTCGTCCCCACGCTGCCGTCCGAAGCGGTGCTGGCCAATCCGATCGTGCGCGGGTTCGAGGCGGAGATCTTCACCGACGGCCTGATCGGCTATGGCGACACCGCCGTCATCGACCCGGCCTCGCTGTGGAACGCGGAACGGGTCGAAGTTGCCAAGGGCCCGACATCGACCCTGTTCGGCGGCGGCACCGGCGCCCCGCTGGGCGGCCTGATCAACATCGTGTCGAAAACTGCCAACCAGACCCGCGCCTTCGGCTTCCGAGTCCGCGCGGGCAGCTTCGACGAATATTCGGCAGCGGTCGATGCCAATGTGCCGCTGTCGCCGACGCTTGCCATCCGGCTTGTCGGCGAAGCGCAGACCAATGGCGATTACATCGATGAAGTTGAGGTTGATCGCACGCTGATCGCCCCGTCGATCCGCTTTGCGCCGTCCGATGCGACCGAGATCGTCGCGCGGCTTACGCACACGCGGGTCGAACAGCTCGAATATGCCGGTCTTCCGGTCCAGTTCCGCGATGATCCCCGTGTCGATCGCAACCGGTTTACCGGGGCGGTCGATGCACCGCGCACGACCATCGACAATCTGACCTATCAGGTCGAGCTGAAGCAGCGTCTGAGCGACAGTCTCACGCTCAATGCCCGGCTGCGACGCTATGAAAGTGCGTTCGACGAGCGCGCGACGACGCCATTCTTCGGCTTTTTCCCGTGCGGCGCGGCCTCGCTCCTGAACGAAACGTCATGCCCGCAGGTCAGCGCGCGGCTCCCCGCCGATGTCGGCGAATGGACCGGCGATCTGTCGCTGACCAGCGAGTTCAGCACGGGTGCGGTCAAGCATGTCGTGCTCGCGGGCGTCCAGGCCGACCGCACCGATTATGATGCGGCGATCGGGTTCACCATCTTCACGCCCTTCCCGTTCGACTATGCGGGTCCGGCGCGCGTGACCGGGTTCACCGAACCCACGCTCAATCAGTTCATCACCAACCGCTACAAGACCAACGCCGCCTATCTGCAGGATCAGGTGACGATCGGTCCGGTCCATCTGCTCGGCTCGATCCGCTACAGCGAGCTGCGGCTGGAAGAGGTCGCGGGGGGTGCCGGCACCAACCGCACCTATCGCGAATGGGATCCGCGCATCGGGGCGACCCTCGATCTGGCCGAGGGCGTTTCGCTGTTCGCAGGCTATGCGACCGGCTCGCGCCTCGCGATCTTCTTCACCGGTGCCGAACCGCCGGTGCCCGAGCGCTCCGAAAGCTTTGAAGGCGGCATCAAGTTCGGGCTGGCGCGCCTCGGGCTGTCGGGAACCATCGCCGCCTATCGCATCGACCGCAACAACGTCCCCACGCCGGACCCGAACACGTTCGGCAGCTCGGTTCAGGTCGGCAGGCAGCGCAGCGAGGGGATCGAGGCCGATCTGATCTTCGAACCGACCCCGGCCTTCTCGCTGCTGGCGAGCTATGCCTGTACCGATGCCCGGGTGGTCGAGGACAATGCGATCCCGGCCGGCAGCCGCCTCCCGCGCGTTCCCGAACATAGCGGCCGGCTGGCCGCGCGCTACCGCGTTCAGGATGGCGGGCTGAGGGGACTTGAGCTGGGCGCGGGCGTCACTGCCAACTCGGGCGCGGTGATGACGCTGCCCAACGGAGCCAAGACGGACGGCTATGCCGTCGTCGATGCGCTGGCGAGCTACCGGATCGGGCGCGCCCGGATCGGCCTGCGCATCGATAACCTGCTCAACACCGATTACTTCATCCCCTACCAATATCTCGCGCAGGATGTGGTGCGCCCGGGCAATCCGCGCTCGGCCTTTGTCACGCTGGGGTTCGACCTGTGATCGCCCGCGATCCCCGCGGACCGGCCGCAGCCGCCCCCGATGCCGGCATTGATCGTCGCGCCGCCCTGATGGCGGCGCTGTTCGGGGCGCTCGCCGCCGGCACGGCCAGCGCGCAGGACAAGCCGGCGGCCGACGCCCAGGCCGGGCACGACATGGGCGGGATGCCGCCGGGCTGGATCAAGGCCGACCAGATCGCCATGCTCTGCTATCCGGGCATGACCATTCTTGATCTGATCGGCCCGCAATACATGTTCGCGGCGCTGATGGGCGCGACCGTCCATCTGGTCGGCAAGACGCGCGATCCGATGACCAGCGATACCGGGGTCACGATCGTCCCGACCGCGACCTTCGACCAATGCCCCAGGGATCTGACCGTCCTGTTCGTCCCGGGCGGCACGACGGGCACGCTGGCGGCGATCGGGGACGATGAAACGCGCAACTTCATCGCGGACCGCGGCGCGCGGGCGCAATATGTGACATCGGTGTGCACAGGGGCGCTGGTGCTCGGCGCGGCGGGTCTGCTGAAAGGGTATCGGGCGACGACGCACTGGGCGGCGCTGGAGACGCTGGCCGATTGCGGCGCAACCCCTGTTGCCGAGCGCGTGGTGCGCGACCGCAACCGGATCACCGGTGCAGGCGTCACCGCCGGTCTCGATTTCGGCCTCAGCATGGTCGCGGAGCTGCGCGACGCGACCTATGCGCAGGGGGTTCAGCTTGGCTGCGAATATGATCCGCAGCCGCCGTTCAACGCCGGCTCGACCAGGACCGCACCGGCCGATGTCCGGGCGATCATGGCCTCGATGTATGCCAGCTTCCCCGGCCGGGTCCGCGAGGCGTTCAAGGCAGCGGGAGCGGGTCGATGAACAGCCGCCAATCGGGCTTTATCGGCTGGCTGCGCCAGGCCCGGCGGTCGGCATGGCTGCTGGTCGGGCTGTGCATGCTCTATCGGGGCGGCGAGGCCGTCATCAACGACACGATGGTCCCGGTCGTGGACAGTGCGGCAATCGCGCAGGTGCAGCAATGAGCGCCCGGATGTCTTCAGCGGGCGCCCGGGTCAGTCCCTGGTGCCCCGAACAGATGGCGGACTGCGCGGTCAGGATGGTCGCCCCCAGGTCCACCATGCCGATCCCGAACAGCTATATCCTGGCCGGCGTCGGGGTGGTCGCAGCCCTGCTGTCCGTCCGCTTCGTGATGCTCGGAGCGTGGCCGGTGCTTGTCTTTGCCCTGCTCGACATTGGCGCTTTGGCGGTGGCGTTTTACGTCTTCAGCCGCCGGCCAGTGCCCGAGGAGCAGATCTCGCTGATCGGAGACCAGGTCGTGATCTTGCGCAGCGATGGGCAGGGCAAAGCCCATCGGCTTGCCCTGCCCGCGTTTTGGACGCGGCTTGAGGTGACCAGCCATTCCGAGGTGCAGTGCGATCTCCACCTCGTCTTTCGTCAGGGGCGGCATCCCATCGGCAGCTGCGTGTCCGCAGCCGAACGGCGGTCGCTGATCCCCAGGATCGAAGCCCTGCTCGCACGCGCACGCCGGCCCTGACCATGCCCCGGCGATCCACCGCTCATCCTGCCTGTCGAGGAAACATCATGCGCCTTATTGCCTCATTGCTCGCGGTTGGTGCGGTCACCAGTCCAGCCCCTGCTCAACCTGCCCAAATCACCCAAACTGCCAGCCCGACAGTGCCGGTGGCGGCGCCGTTCACGCTGGCCCCGCTTCCCTATCCGGTGGATGCGCTCGAACCCGCGATCGATGCCCAGACCATGACCATCCATCACGGCCGGCATCATCAGGCCTATGTCGACAATCTGAACAAGGCGGTGGCGGCCGACCCGACGCTCAAAGGCCAGACGCTCGCGCAGCTGGTCGCCCGTGCCGGCACCCTGCCCGCCGCGGTGCGCAACAATGCCGGCGGACACTGGAACCACAGCTTCTTCTGGGCGACGATGGCACCACCGGCTGAAGCCGGCCAGCCATCTCCCGAACTGGCCGACGCGATCACGGCCCAGTTCGGATCGCTCGATGCGTTCAAGGCGCAGTTCAAGGCGGCCGGCACCGCACGCTTCGGCTCAGGCTGGGTGTGGCTGATCGTCGGCACCGACGGCAAGCTGGCGATCACCTCGACCCCCAATCAGGACAATCCGCTGATGGACGCGGCTGAGGTCAAGGGCACACCGATCCTCGGCAATGACGTGTGGGAACACGCCTATTATCTCAAATATCAGAACCGCCGCGCCGACTATCTCGATGGCTGGTGGCAGGTGGTCAACTGGCCCGAAGTGTCGCGGCGTTTTCGTAAAGCCATATCCCGATAAAAATAACATTCTGACATTCAGAAAAGGGCAAAAATGATATTCCGCCTTGCTGTCGTTTCTGCCGCAACATGCCTCGCTGCGCCGTCGCTTGCGCAACGTAGCGCAGACCAGGATAATAATGCCGGACGCGACGAAATCGTCGTGAACGGTCAGAATTTTGTCGTGCTGAACACATCATCCGCGCTGAAATCCGATGCGCCGATCATTTCGACGCCACAATCCGTATCGGTGGTCAACGACGAGTTCATCGACTCGCTCAATCTTTGAACCGTTGCTGAGTCGCTTGGCTATACGTCAGGGGTGCGGGCGCAGACATTTGGAAGCAATACCCAGATCGAATATTTCCAGATCCGCGGCTTTGCGAACTCAAACTTTTTCAAGGACGGGCTCGTCCTGTACAACGCCGGAGCGTTTCTGTCCTGGACGACGCCGGCCGAAGGCATCGAGCGGCTTGAGGTGCTGAAAGGCCCATCCTCCGTCCTCTATGGTGCCGGCAGCGCCGGCGGACTGGTCAATATCGTGTCCAAGACGCCGTCACGCCGCCGGGTCGTCGCGCTGGAGGCCGGTGCAGACGAATATGGCTCCGCCTATGGCTCGGCCGATATCGGCGGCGCGATCTCGGATAACTTGGCAGTGCGGGCCAATGCGCTGGTCAGGCGCGGCGATACCCAGGTCGAACTTGCCGATGACAATCGCACCTATGGTGCTCTCGCACTGGGCTGGACGCCGACCGACAGGACCGTGCTGACGCTGCGGGCCAGCCATGTGCGTGACCGGTCAAGGCGGCCGACCGGGTTTCTTCCCTATGCCGGCTTTGTGACGCCGCTGCCCGACGGGCGGAAGATTCCGATCGACCTGTTCGTCAGCGATCCTGCGATCGATGCCTATGATCGCGATCAGACCGAACTGGGTTACACGTTTGAAACCAGCCTCAATGACCAGCTGAGGTTCGTGTCCAACGGCAGATACGCCGAGATCGATCTGATTTACACCGGCTTGTTCGGATCGTTCACCGGCAACCCCGCGCTGGTGCGCGGCCGCTATGTCATCAACCGGGGAAATGCATCGCTGGATGCAGAGCTTGACAATATCACGGTCGACAACCGTCTCGATATGCGCTTCGCGACAGGCGCATTCGGTCATCAGCTGCTTGTCGGGATCGATTACAGCGCCTCGCGCAACCGGAATACGAACCGGTCCGGGACAGCGCCGGCGCTCGACATTTTTGCGCCCGTTTATGGCGTCGCGATCCCGGCTCTCGGGCCGGCCACGACAACCCGTCAGGATCTCGACCAGACGGGGATCTATGTGCAGAACCAGATCAGCTTGGGCGGCCTGACCGCCCTGCTGTCCGCGCGACACGACTGGATCGGCATCACGGGGATCGC
Organism: Sphingomonas sp. URJC2; assembly: GCF_059803575.1. Taxonomy (NCBI): domain Bacteria; kingdom Pseudomonadati; phylum Pseudomonadota; class Alphaproteobacteria; order Sphingomonadales; family Sphingomonadaceae; genus Sphingomonas; species Sphingomonas sp. URJC2. The sequence continues at coordinate 88,573 of NZ_JAPFGX010000003.1, read as the reverse complement.
CGCGAACGGACGTGTTGCCCGCGGCGAACCGGGCAAGACGACATACCGGGCCGGCCTCAGCTATCTGACCCCGGCCGGTCTCGCGCCGTTCATCAGCTTTGCCACCTCGTTCACGCCGGTCATTGGGGTCGAGCTTGCCACCGGCCGCTACTACCGGCCCGAAACGGGCAAGGCATGGGAAGCCGGGCTGAAATATCAGGCCAATGCCTTCCCGCTGCTGGCGACGGCATCGCTTTTCTCGATCGAGCGGGACGGGATCCTGGTTTCCAACCCCGTCGCCGGATTCCCGACCAACCAGAGCCAGCTCGGTCTCGTCCGTTCGCGCGGCGGCGAGCTTGAGCTGCAGGCGCGGCCGGTCCCGACACTGAACATCACCGCCGCGCTCACCGCGTTCGACATTCGCAATCGCGCCGGTGCCGTGGCAACGCTCGACAAGGCACCAACCGCAACGCCCGAGTTCGTGGCCTCGGCCTTTGTCGACTACACGCTGGCCGAAGGCAGCTTTATGCCCGGCCTCGGCCTCGGCGCGGGCGTGCGACATGTCGGGCGCAGCTGGGCCGACACGCTCAACACACTGCCCGTACCCGCCGTGACCCTCATGGACGTAGCGATCCGTTACGACATCGGCGCGCTGCGGATTGCGGCGAATGTATCGAATGCGTTCAACACGGCTTTCGTCGCGGCCTGTCCGGCCCCGGGGACCTGTTATTCGGGCAATCTGCGACGCGCCACGCTCAGTCTCACCTATCGGTACGGAGATCCGCGATGACGGGCCTCGATCGTCGGCAGCTGCTCACGCTCGCGGCATTGACCGGTGCCGCCAGTGCGGTGCCCGCCCTTGGACAGGACAGGCGGGCCAGCGATCCGATGGCGATCCCGCCGGATGCGCCCCAGATCGCCATGCTTGTGCACCCCAACATGGTCGCACTTGACCTGATCGGGCCGATGACCGTGTTCAGCATCATGCGCGCGCGGGTCAATCTGGTCTGGAAGGACCTCAGCCCCGTCACGACCGATATCGGCCTGCCCGTTGCCGCGACCCAAAGCTTTGCGGACGTTCCACCAAATCTCGATGTCCTGTTCGTGCCAGGCGGGCTGATGGGCACCATTGCCTGCATGAACGATCCCGAGGTCCTGGCCTTCCTTGCCGACCGCGGCGCGCGGGCGAAATGGGTGACGAGCGTTTGCACGGGCAGTCTTGCGCTTGCCGCAGCGGGCCTGCTCAAAGGCTATGGCGCGACATCACATTGGCGCGTGGCCCGGCATCTGCCGAAAATGGGCGCACGCCATATCGATCAGCGTATCGTCATCGACCGCAATCGGATGACAGGGGGCGGCGTGACGGCAGGGATCGACTTCGGCCTCACGCTCGCCGCCCGCCTGAAGGACGAGGAAACAGCCCGGCGCATCCAGCTGATCCTTGAATATGCGCCAGAGCCGCCATTCCGGAACGGGACGCCGCAAGAGGCCGGGCCGCAGCGCGTTGCCGAACTGACCGGGCGCATGAGTTTCATGGACGCCAAAGTCGACGCTGCAGTCGCATCTGCCGCCAGGCGGCTTGGCACTGCGCGATGACCGGACTGCCCCGGATCATCGCAAGCCACCGCGTCATCGCTGGCGCCGCTCCCGGCAACAAGGAAACCAGATCGTGACCAGTAAGAAGCTTTTCGTGGGTGCCCTGTCGGCGCTGATCATGGCCCCGGCTCAGGCGCAGCCCGTCACCCAGCCGGTCGAGATCCGGTTCGATGCGCATGTCGGTGCTGAGGCCGCGCGCTGCGGTCAGGCCTATACCGGCATCGGCATCGCCAAGGCGGGGCTGCGGTTTCAGGACATCCGCGTCTATGTCTCGGCAGTGCGGCTGATCGCTGCCGACGGCAAGGAGGTCCCGGTGACGCTGACGCCGGACGATCAGTGGCAGAATGACCAGGTCACCCTGCTCGACTTCGAAGACGCGACCGGCAATTGCAATGGGAGCGCCGGCACCAACCGGGTCGTGCGCGGCACGGTTCCGCAGGGCCGCTATCGCGGCCTCGTGTTCGAGATCGGCGTGCCGCGCGCGATCAACCATCAGGACCCCACCTTGGCTGCGGCGCCGCTCAATGTCACGGGCATGACCTGGCCGTGGCGGATCGGCTACAAGTTCATCGGCATCGATCTGGAGACGACCGGCGGCAGCGGCGGCCCGAATGCGGCGACCGGATTTTCGGTCCATCTGGGCAGCACCGATTGCGGCGACGGCCCGCCAATGGCGGCCCCCAGGGTCGCCTGCGCCAACCCCAATCGCCCGGCCTATCGGCTGCCCCGCTTCGATCCGGCCAGGTCGGTCGTCGTGCTGGACATCGGTGCGCTGCTGGCCGGGACCGACATCACGGTGAACGCGCCCAAATCGGCTTCTGGCTGCATGGCCTTTCCCGGCGATGCCGACTGCGCGGCGATCTTCGACCGTCTGGGCCTCGCCTGGGCGGGCAAACCGTCGGCCGGCCAGCAATGGGTGCGGGCGGACTGACCATGCAGTTCGCATCCCGCCTGGCCCTGGCTGTGGCAGCATTGATCCTGGCCTTCAGCGTCGTTCACGCGCAGCAGCGGACGGGCGGCCTCGACCCGATCGACGCGCTGGTCGCCAGCACCCATGATTTCGGCCTGCCCGGCTGGGCACCCAGGCCGATGGAGCCTGCCGCCAACCGGACCACGGCGGCCAGGATCGAACTCGGGCGGCACCTGTTCTATGACACGCGGCTGTCGCTGGACGGATCAATGGCCTGTGCGAGCTGTCATGAGCAGGCGCGTGCCTTTACCGATGGCCGGGCGACCTCTCCGGGCGTCACCGGGCAGCAGACGCCGCGCAACGCCATGTCGCTGGCCAATGTCGCCTATTTCCCGGTGCTGACCTGGGCCAACCCGCTGATGAAGCATCTGGAACAGCAGGCGATTGTTCCCCTGATCGGGCAGGAACCGGTGGAACTCGGCCTTGCCGGCAGGGAAGCCGACATGGTCCGGCGGCTGGCCGCCGAGCCGATTTACCCGCGATTGTTCGCCAACGCATTCCCCGAAACCGGCGGCGAGATATCACTGGCGACCGTGGTGCGGGCGCTGGCGGCGTTTCAGCGGTCTCTCATCTCGCTGCGTTCGCCCTATGACCGCTACCGGTATGAGGGCGATGTCGATGCGATTTCGGACAGCGCGATCCGCGGTGAGGCGTTGTTCTTCTCCGAACGGCTGGAATGCCATCACTGCCACAATGGCATCAACTTTGCCGATACCGTGCTGCATGAACGCAACAAGGCCGGCGAGATCGCCTTCCACAACACCGGCCTTTACAATCTGGATGGCAAGGGCGCGTATCCCGCACCAAACATCGGCATTGCCGAGATCACCGGCCGGCCCGAGGATATGGGCCGGTTTCGTGCGCCCAGCCTGCGCAATGTCGCGGTGACCGCGCCCTATATGCACGACGGATCGATCGCGACTCTCGACGAGGTGATCGATCATTATGCGGCCGGCGGGCGCACGATCGCGGCCGGGCCGCATGCCGGCATCGGCCGCGCCAATCCGCTCAAAAGCTCCTTCGTTCCGGGCTTTACCCTGACGCCCGGGGAGCGCGCGGATCTGCTCGCCTTTCTGACATCGCTCACGGACCGGCAATTCCTGACCGACCCCCGCTTCTCGGATCCCTGGACGAACAAGGAGGTGCGCAAATGAACCCTGGTTTCGGCATCGCCGCCGCCATCGCAATGGCCGTCGTGCCGGCAACGTCCGCACTGGCGCACACCGCCCTCAAACGCGCCAGCCCCGCCAGCGGCAGCGTGCTCACCCAGTCGCCACCAGTCCTGACCTTGACCTTTCTGCAGCCGACCCGGCTGACATCGCTGGTGCTGGTCACGGCGGCGGGCGAGCGGGCGCTGCCGTTCAAGCCCGGCGGCAGTGCGCGGACCTTCTCTGCCGCCAGGCCAGGTCTGGCGCGCGGCCGCAACGAAATCCGCTGGCGCGCCCTGTCGCAGGACGGCCATGTCGTTGAAGGCAGCATCATTCTCGTGCTGAGGGTCCCAAAGCCCTGATGCTGGATATCCTCGCTGCCATCATAAGAGGCGTCAGCTATCTTGCCGTGCTTGGCGGCGCCGGGATTGTGATCGCGGGGGTGACCCTGCCCGGCGATGCGCGGTCACCTGCCCGCGCCATCGCGATGCTGGTGCGCGGCGCCGGCGGCCTCGCCATGCTGTGCGCGGCACTGACGGCCTGGCTATTCGTCGCGCGGCTGGGCGGCATTGCCGACCCGGCCGCTCGTGACGCGGTGGCATGGTCGCCGGTCGGCGCGGCGCTGGCGCTCCAGTTTTTGGGCGGTGCCATGCTCGCGGCGCTGTCGGCCCCGGGCGCCATGCGTGTTGGCGCGATCGTGCAGCTGCTCAGCTTTGCCGTGGTCGGCCATTCTGCCACGCTCGGGCCGGTCAGTGCGCTAACCGTGCTCGTGCATGTCACGGCGGCGGCATGGTGGCTGGGTGGCCTTGTTCTGCTGCGCATGGCGGGCACGGGCCTGCCGCATGAGCGCCATGTCCTGCTGGTTGCCGGGTTCAGCCGCCAGGCGATCTGGGTGGTGGCGGCACTGCTGCTTGCCGCGACCCTCACCGCAGCCATGTTGCTCGACTGGACGGTCGATCTCGGCCGGACCTATGACAGGGGGCTGGCGCTCAAGGCGGCGCTCTCTTCATCGCTGCTCGCACTGGCCGGCATCAACCGGTTTGCGCTGCTCCCGCGGCTGGCCGCCGGCAGCCGGCCCGCGCGCTGGCTGGCGCGCACCGTAGTCGCAGAGCTGCTGATCATCGCGGCGATCCTGGCAACGACTGCCTGGCTCACAGGTTTCCAGTCGCCCCACAAGACAGACCATGCCGCCAGCGCACCACCGCCCATCGAGGGCCCGGTAGCGATCATCGACGCCTGGGCGCCCGCCTCGGTATCCGGCCTGGGGACGGGCGCGGGTTACCTGACGATCGTGAACAACCAGGACGCCGATGACCGGTTGATCGGCGCGAGCAGCCCCTGGGCGGACGCGCTCACGCTGCACCAGTCGCGGCAGAATGGCGGCATCGTGAGAATGCAGAAGATCGCATCGCTCAGGCTGCCCGCGCATCAGCGCACCAGATTGGCGCCCGGTGGCCATCATCTGATGTTCACCGGCCTGTATTCACCGCTGGTGGCGGGCGACTCCGTCCCGGTCACGCTGACCTTTGAACGCGCGGGCACGATCTCAATCACGCTCAAGGTTGGCAAAATCGGCGATCAGGCCCCGCACCGGCATTGACGTCAGACCCGCGACAGTCGGGCTGGATCATGTCGCGGGCGCGAGGCTGCTTTACGAACCTCTCCACGGCCCCGATATGGCAAGGGTCATTGCCGGGCTGTAGAGATTGACGAACAGCACCCGTCCATCGGGCGAGAAACAGGCACCGGCAAGCTCGGTCTGCAGGCGGCAGCGCCCGATGGTATAGACCTGGCCGGAAGGGGTGACCCCGCGCAGATGATTGTCGACGGGATCGGTATATTGATCCTCGCAGACGACCAGATGGCCATTGGGCGCGACCGTCAGATTATCCCCGAAGTTGAACATTGCCGGGCTGGTCGATTCCACAAAGTTTTCGAGAACACCGGGCCGCTCGCGCTCGCCCGGTTGCCCTTCCTGCGGGCTGGGCCGGTAGCGAAAGATCTGGCCGAGCTTTGCTGCGCCACCTGAGGTGCAGCAGAAATAAAGTTCGCCCGCCCCGAAATGAATGCCCTCGCCCCGCGCAAAGCGGGCCGCCCCGGCCGCATGGCCGCGCCGGCGCAGATCGTCATCGGCGCTGTCGGTCCCGTCGAGGTCGATCCAGCGCACCGGGCGCGTCGCCCGCGCCGGGAAATCAAGCCCGGTCCAGTTGCGGGTGTCGTCCCCCGCCATCAGCGCAAGCGCCTGAAGCCGCCCGCCCTCGGCCAGCCGGCCGCGACGGGCAGGCAGAAAGCGGTAGAACAGCGAGTCGCTGCGATCCTCGGTCAGATAGACGATGCCGGTGGCCGGATCGACAGCCACAGCCTCGTGATTGAACCGCCCCATCGCCTTGAGCGGCACGGGATCAACCAGCCCGCGCGCGGCGGCCGGCACTTCGAACACCCAGCCATGGTCCTTGCCCACCCCGTCCCCGGCGCGGGTGACATCCTCCTCGCAGGTCAGCCAGCTGCCCCATGGCGTGGTCCCGCCCGCGCAGTTGCGGATGGTCCCGGCAAGGCTCTGGAACTGGGCTTCGACCCGGTTGCGCGCGACGTCGTAGATCAGCGTCGATGTGCCCCCGGGAAGCGCGGTGCCGTCGGCCAGCCGGTCATAGCTGGCGGCCACGGCCCGCCCATGAAACGGGCCGGCATCCTGGTGGCGTGGCCCCAGTTCATGATTGCGCACCAGAATGACACGGCCGCGCCCGGCCGCAAAACATCCCATGCCGTCGGCGCGGTCCCCGACGACATGGCCATCGTCCATCCGGTCGCCCAGCCGGGAGATGATCCGGTACCGATAGCCCGGGAGCAGATCCAGAATGCCGTCAGGGTCCGGCACCAGCCCTGCTGGCGGTGATGCCGCCAACGGGCCGGCCCGGCTGGCGCAGCCGGCCAGCCCGGCAAAGGCGGCCATGGCAAGCGCCGTCGTAAAGTCTCGGCGGTTCATGTCGCATCTCCGCTGGCGGGTGGATGGGCGGGGCATATCACAATCGGTCAGGCCAGCGTCATGCCAGCCGGCTGATCAGCTCGGCATCGGCGCCGGGGCCGGTCCAGTTGGCGAAGAATGTGGCGAGCCGCTCCGGATCGATGTTGCGCGTGATGAAGACGATGCGGCTGCGGCGATCCTCGCCGGGCCAGCCATCGAGCCGCACCGGCGGCGCGATCAGGTGCTGGACAATGTGGATGACGACCGGATGGTCGGGATAGTCGGCAATCGCCACCAGTCCCTTGACGCGCAGCAGATCCGGCCCCTGATGGGCGGCAAGCAGCTCAAGCGCGAACGAAAACGCTGCCGGATCGAGCGGCTGGTCGATCGTCAGACAGAAGGCACTGATCTCGTCGGAGTGACGGTTCACGTCATCGGCGTGGTCGTGGCGGTGATCATGGGCATGATCGTGCGCATCGCCATGGCCGTGCCCCTCGCCCGGGTGATGGTGATGCCCGATATGGCGCTGCGCATAGGCTTCCGCATTTAGCCACTGGACGACCTCGGGCGGCCTTGTCGCAGCATCGAATCCGGTCAGGCCGTCGACCGCATGTCTCAGGTCGAAGTCCGGGGCGCGCGTGTCGGCGATGGCGGCCCCCGGCGCGCGGCGTGCAAGGTCGGCGCGCAAGGCCGGCAGGGCGACGCGCCCTGCCGCCATGTCGGTTTTGGTGATCAGCAGGCGGTCGGCAATCGCCACCTGCCTTGCCGCTTCGCCATGCGCTGCCAGCGTTGCCTGCCCGTTGACCGCGTCAACGACGGTGATCACCCCGGCCAGCATGAACCGGGCGGCGATCCGCGGATCGGCCAGCAGCGTGTGGACGATCGGCGCGGGATCGGCGAGACCCGTGGTCTCGATGATCAGCCGGGAGAATAACGGCAGCTCCCCCGTCTCCGACCGGTGATGGAGCATCAGCAGGGCGCGGCGGACGTCGCCGCGCACCGTGCAGCACAGGCAGCCCGAGGTCATCTCGACGATCGGATCGTCGGGAAGATGCTCGACCAGCAGATGGTCCAGCCCGATCTCGCCAAACTCGTTGATGATGACGGCAGTGTCGGAAAATCGCGGATCGCGCAGCAGCCGCGACAACAGGCTGGTCTTTCCCGCTCCCAGAAAACCGGTGAGAAGGATGACCGGGATGCGCGAACCGCCCGTCACTGGCCGGTCGCCCGCGCGGTCTGGCAGGCGGCGCACAGCCCCACGACCTCCAGCACCAGATGGAGCCGGACATAGCCATGGGCGGCCCCCAGATCGAGCAGCCGGTCAACCTCGGACGGCCGGGGAACGGGCTGGATCGCCTGGCAGCAGGAGCAGATCAGCATGAGATCGCCGGGCACGCCCGCTTCGACCCGCATCCAGCCACGCGAGGATTCGACGCGGCGTATGCGTCCTTCATCCTCAAGCGCCCGCACAATCCGATACACGCTGAAGGGAGACACCGATCGGCCAAGATGCGTGCTCAGCGCATCGCGCAGCGCATAGGCGCCCATCGGCGTGCGCCGGCCCGCCAGAGCATCGAGGACGAGCGCCCGCGAAAGCCGTTCCCCCCGCGCGCGCTGCGGGCTTTTGCTCTGGCTTCGCTGCAGCATCGCAGTATGTTATGTGACAACATACCATTTGACAAGATATCCTGCCAGGCCCGAAACTGCCCGGGCGTTGATTTCGCCCGCTGGACAGGAAGGCGTGCGGCGTGGCCTTTCCCGCGGCCGCCTGCGGCCATTTTTAATCGTCTGGCGGCCGCCTGCCGCCGCTGGCAACGCTCGTTCGGTGCGCCAGACCGGCAAGCAGCCTGTTCGCCGTCCGCGCAAGCAGGCATGGTCGGTCCGGCGTCTCTTTTCACTCGTCAGCCAGAGGTTCAGCTGTGCGTCTTTCCCTGATCGTTGCCCGGACGGCGTGGTTCGCCGGGCTGCTTGGAGTGGCCGGCCCGGGTGTCGCCGCGCCGTACGCGCCGTCCCTCCAGCCGCCATTGCCGGCACCGGCGGCGAAGCCCCTGTCCGAACCTCCGTCCGCCCATCTGCCGGCCCCCCTGCCCCCGGCCTTGCCATGGTCCGGCCGCAGCGAGGCGCTGGTCGTCGCCGCCGATGATCCATGGATCACCCCGGCAGAAGCCTCGGGTTTCGCCGACACGCCCGACTATGCCGCGACGCGGGCATGGCTCGACCGACTGGTCGCTTCATCCCCCCTTCTGTCGATTGAAAGCTTCGGCCGGACCGCCCGGGGCCGCGAACTTTATGCCGTGCGGGCGCGCAAGGGCGATGGCGGGAAGCCGGTCGTCCTCGTCCAGGCCGGCATCCATTCGGGAGAGATTGACGGCAAGGATGCCGGGCTGATGCTGCTGCGCGACATTGCACTGCGCGGCAAGGAGGGGCTGCTTGACAGCGTCGACCTGGTGTTTGTGCCGATCTTCAACGCCGACGGCCATGAACGATCCTCTGCCTGGAGCCGCCCCAACCAGCGCGGCCCGAACAGCCAAGGCTGGCGGACCACGGCCCAGAACCTCAATCTCAACCGCGACTATCTGAAGGCCGACAGTCCGGAAATGCGGGCGATGCTCGGCCTCATCCGCCGCCTCGATCCGGTCCTGTATCTCGATCTGCACGTGACCGATGGCACCGATTACCAATATGACATCACCTACGCCTTTGCCGGCTGGCGCGGGCTGTATGCGACGGCGCCCGCCATCGGCCGCTGGCTTGATCAGCGGCTGCGTCCGGCGGTCGATGCCGCCCTTGTCCGGCATGGCCATGTGCCGGGCTATTATGTCAGCGCGGTCGACAATCGCGACCCGGCCCGCGGCATCCTTCACGACCCGGAAAGCCCGCGCTACTCCACCGGCTATGGCGATTTCCGCCGCATGCCCACGGTGCTGGTCGAGACGCACGCGCTCAAGCCCTACCGGCAACGCGTGCTCGGCACCTACATCCTCGTCGAGGAAGTACTGCGCCTTGCGGGGGCCGAGGCCGCCGCGCTGCGCACCGCGATCGCGGCCGACCGGCAGCAACGGCCGGCGGAGCTGGTGGTCAAATGGCAAAGGCTGACCGACCCGATCTACACCGTCGATTTTCGGGGTGTCGCCCATGAGATGTTCCGCTCGCCGGTATCGGGACGCGACGAAATCCGCTGGCTCGGCCGCCCGGTCCGCCTGAAAATGCCGGTGTTCGGCGAGGCACCGGCGCAAAGTGTGCGGTTGCCGGCAGCATGGTGGGTGCCGGCCGAGGCCGACAAGGTGATCGAGCGGCTCGACCTGCACGGCATCGCCTATGAACGGATCGCCACCCCGCGAACGCTCCGTCTCGACATGGTCCGGCTTGCCGAACCCGGATTCAGGCCCGCCAATGAAGGGCATGTGCCGCTCGACGCGCGCCTGACCCATGAATGGCGCGAGGAGCATTATCCGGCAGGATCGGTCCGCGTGCCGGCCGACCAGCCCCTCGGCCTGCTCGCCGCAGCGCTGCTGGAGCCGGAAAGCCCGGAGTCGCTGCTGGCGTGGAACTATTTCCCCGAAATCCTGCAGCGCACCGAATATATGGAAGGCTATGTGATCGCGCCGATGGCCGAACGGATGCTGGCGGCCGATCCAGCCTTGCGCGAGGCGTTCGAGACGCGGTTGCGCATGGATCCGGCATTCGCCAACGATCCCGAAGCGCGTCTGGCGTGGTTCTACGAGCGCTCCCCTTATGCCGACGCGCGCTACCTCCTCTATCCCGTGGGGCGCGAACTCGGCCCCGATCGGCGGCAGCCGGTGCAGTCAACGGCAATGACCGGCAGACGCGCTGGGGGGTGATGATGGCCTCGACGGAAGCCGCGCTCGCATTCATCAAAGGGCTCGGCGCGGTCCACGCGATGAGCCATGCAGCAGGCCGGCTCAAAGACCTTAGGCCACACCACGGCACACTCAGTGCCCTATTCTTTGCAGCGGTTCTCCGGTTCAATGCTGACATGCTCCCCCTGATTTTCCTTCACGCGCAGTAAGAGCCTGGCCTGCACATGAGCTGCTCCGCGTTGTCGGACCACTGGCCGGCCTTCATCCAGCTTTTACCGGCAGCGGCGGGCCATGTGCCGTCGACCGGTTCAGCAGCGATATCGGCGGCTTGTTGCCGATCGCGCAATGTGGCCGCCCCTCGTTGCGGTCACTACGCCAGCCCCGGCAGCGGCAAACCGCTTTGGTTCTGGCCGTCACACGATCCCCAGCGCACTGAGTGTGAAGGCAATGCGTTCTGCCTGCCACCGTCTGGCTGTCATGGGATCAGCCGGGGCCCAGTGATTGCCGTCCCGATCCAGTCTGAGCGCCAGCCGGTTCTCGGGATGCGCCGCGCGCAGGCGGGCGACATATTTGAGCACGCCCTGCCAGGGGATGCGCACATCGGCGAGCGAGGCGGTCAGATAGACTGGCGGCAGCTTCCGGTCAGGAAGGTTCTGGTAGGCGCATAGTCGCAGCACCCGTCCAAAGGCAGCCGGATCGCCCGCCACATCGCCGACTTCCGATCGGTCGGCGGCAGAGGCTGCTGTGCGCGTATCGAGGAGACCAGTCAGCACATCGAGAAACGGCACATTGGCCATCACCCCGGCCCACAAATCGGGCGCGCGGTTCAGTGCCGCGCCGACCAGCCAGCCTCCGGCCGATGAGCCCGAGCTGACCAGCTTTCCGGCCGGCACGATCCCCTGCGCGGTCAGCGCGCGGGCGCAGGCGATGAAATCCTCAATCGGCTGCCCGCGCCGCTCCCCGCGGCCTGCCTCGTGCCATGCCCCGCCCAGATCGCCGCCGCCGCGCACATGGGCGATGACATAGGCGACCCCGCGCGTCAGCAAGCTGAAGCGTTGCGGATCGAAATCGGGATTTTGCGGAATGCCATAGGCACCGTAACCGTAAAGCACCGCGCCGCGCAGGGATTGTCCGCGCGGCCGGATCATCGACATCGGGATGATCGTGCCGTCGGGCGCGTTCGCGAACAGCCGTTCGGCGACGAAGCCTCGGGGCGGGCCTGAGGCCGGCGCGAGCGGTGCGAGGGTTCCATCGGCGAAGCTGTATTCGGACAGGGCCTTGGGCGCGGTGAAACTTTCCACCCCGAGCCGGAGCCTGTCCGGATCGGGTTCGCGGTTGGCTTCCGGTCCGGCGGTCCAGCGATCGAACCCGGCCACCGTGACAGCCTCCGGAAAGTTCACGATCCGCCATGTCCCTGCTTCCCGGTCGAGCACCCGCACCCGGCTTGCGCCTTCATGGCGCTCGGCCAGCACCAGATGACGCCGGAAAGCCTGATGCCATGTCATGCCGGTGCGATCCTGTGCGGGCAGCACCTCGCGCCAGCGATCCGGCTGCGCCAGTGGCGCGGTGACAAGGCGGAAATTGGGATGCGTGTCGTTGGTGAGCATGTCGAGCATCTCACCGCCGCCGTGATCGACGACATAGGTGCGGCCTGCCCTGCGGAGACTGACAGGCCGGGGTGTCTCGGGCTTTGCGCGGTCGAGCAGCCAAACCTCCTCGGCAGAGGTCTGTCCGGTGTTGATCAGGGCAAATCGGCCGGACGTTGTCTGGCGGATCTCGACGAAGAAAGCAGGATCGGTCTCAGTGAACAGCACTGGCCCCGCATTTTGCGGCTCACCCAGCCAATAGACCCGCGCTCGCCACGCTCGGCCTGATGCATCGACTTCATTGTAGATGATCCCTCGGCTGTCGGCGGTCCAGACCAGACGCTCCGAGGTGATGGACACCCCGACGTTCCGGATCGTATCGCCCAGCAGCCGACCCGTCGTAAGGCTCTTGAACCGGACGGTGTAGATTTCGGGCGTATCGAGAACGGCAAAGGCAAGCATGGTCCCATCGTCTGACAGGCCCCAGGCCGCGAACTCTCCGATCGGACGGCCATCGGCACCGTGCTCGGCGGCATCGAGCAGAAGCTGCCGTTTGCCGCCCATGCGGTCAACGCGCCAAAGCTGCCTTCCGCCTGCCTCCCATTGGCTCCAATAGCCATAGTCGCCATCCCAAACTGGCGCAGGTGGGCGCACGGGAGGGACCGCCGCATCGGCTTCGGCGAGCAGCGTCTTCACCAGTCCGTCAAGCGGGGCCATGACCCGTTCGGAGGCGGCAGCAAGCTCTTCCATAAGCTGCGCGACCTGCGGATCATCGAGCGCAGCCTCGTCCAGCCAGCCAAAGGGATCGGTGATGGTCACGCCGTGGACCACACGGGTGCGCGCGCCGGATGCGGCCCGTTCCTTCGCCAGAACCGGGATCAACGGCATGCCCGCCAACAGTCCGGCCCCCGACAGGCCCTTGATCACAATACGGCGGCTGGGTGCTGCGGCGGGAGGAGGCATCGGTGCAGGGCTCCATTCACGAAGGAGCCGCCTGATCGCCGTTCTGGCCATTTGCAGGGGGATTTTGCCATGAACGGGCACATCGGGCCCGCAAACGGGCCTGTCAGACGATCAATTGTCGGAGCGCCTGCGAGCCCGTGCGGCTCATCGCGACGATCGCCCCTGTCGCCATATGCGCGACCAGCCGCCCGCCGCCGGCAGGCTCGGCATGATCGAGATGGTCGATATTGATGATGTGCGAGCGATGCACCCTGATGAACCGCGCCGGATCGAGCCGCTGTTCGAACTCGCCAAGGCTCATGCGCACCAGATGGATGCCGGTGAGCGTCGTGACCTCGGCATAGTCCTGCGCGCCAGCAATCAGCACGATGTCGCGCACGTTAACGGGCGCAATGTCATCGCCGGTCCGGGTGAAGTAGCGCTCGAGCGGCGGGGCGGTGACGATCGTGACCGCGGCGGCTGACCGCCCGCCGCGCACGGCATAGGTGGTGGCCGCCACCGCCCAGTAAAGCACCAGCCCCTGCAAGGCCTGCCAGATGAATGCGCCGCCGGTGAAGCCGGTGAAATCCAGCGCACCGCCCGATATCAGCGCATTCATGACCGCCAGCAGGCAGGTCACCAGCGCGAACCATATGACAGCAAAAGCCGCGGCGGCCGCGACATTGCCGATGATTTGCGCCGCGACCGACCATTGCATCAGGTGTCGCCTGATCAGCCAATAGGCCGCCGCTGCCAGAACCGCGAGCGGCGCGACGTTCACAAGCGCGATGAGCGCGGAATGGGCAAAGCCATTGCCCGGCACCTGCAGAAACACCAGCAGATACAGCGCCCAGACCCCGGCCGATGCGCACAGCCAGAGTGTCAGCGGGCTCGGTGGCGGCAGAGTTTCGCTGGGCTTCGCGTCAGGGTCCCGCACGTTCAGCATCCTCGCCAGATACCACCCCTCCGACAGCTCTCACAGCCTTACACAGGCGTCACGCGCCATCATCGATTTTCAAACATTTTTCCCGCCCGTCACCGGCCATGAGCTGGGCCTATCCGCGGTCCCTAAAGCAGCGTGGCGGGATGAGGCGGAACCGGACATTGATTTCACCGGCTGGCTATGAAGCGTCCCGGGTTTTCCGGAAGCAGTTTCATTTGAGTTGACGTGCTCCCCTGATTGTTACCAGTCAGAGGTAGAGTCTGGCTCCTTGATGATGGTTGTTTGATGGGTTGGCAACGTGTCTGGGGGCATGCCCCCAGACACGTTGGCCGGCGATCTCGGCGGGGGTCTTCCCGCCCAGTTTGGAGTGCGGCCTGACCGTATTGTAATCGTGCCGCCAGGCGGCCAGCACGAACCGGGCATGGGCCAGCGAGGTGAACAACGTCTCGTTGAGGCACTCGTCCCGCAGGCGTCCGTTGAAGCTCTCGACGAAGCCGTTCTGCATCGGCTTGCCCGGCGCGATGTAGTGCCACTCGACCCGCCGCTCCTGCGACCAGCGCAGGATGGCCGACGATGTCAGTTCGGTGCCATTATCGCTGACCACCGTGTGCGGCTTGCCGCGGTTGCCCATCAGGCCGGTCAGCTCCCGAACCACCCGAGCCCCCGACAGCGACGTATCGGCCACGAGCGCCAGGCACTCCCGCGTGTAGTCATCGACCACGCACAGGATGCGGAAGCGCCGGCCGCAGATCAGGCTGTCAGAGACGAAGTCGAGGCTCCAACGCTGGTTCGGGCCGTCCGGCAGCACCATTGGCCTGCGCGTGCCCAATGCCCGTTTCCGGCCGCCACGGCGCCGCACGCGCAGTCCTTCCTCGCGATAGATGCGCAGCATCTTCTTGTGGTTGGGTGTGATGCCCTCCCGCGCCAGCAGATAGCCCAGGCGGCGATAGCCGAACCGGCGACGCTCCGCCGCCAGCTCGCGCAACCTTTGCCGCAGAGCCCCGTCATCCGGCCTTGTGGGCTCGTAACGGATCACCCTGCGGCTCACACCAACCAGTGCACACGCCCGACGCTCGCTCAACCCGTGATGCTCCCGGGCATGGGCGACGGCTTCCCGCTTGGCGCCGGGCGTTACCATTTTTTTGATGCCAGATCCTTCAACACGGCATTGTCCAGCATGGCCTCGGCCAAGAGCTTCTTGAGCCGCGAGTTCTCCTCTTCAAGGGATCGCAGCCGGCGGGCCTCAGACACATCCAGACCGCCGAACTTCGACTTCCACTTGTAGAACGTCGCAGAGCTGATCCCATGCCGACGGCAGACCTCCGCTGTCGCCATGCCAGCTTCCTGCTCCTTCAAGATCGCAATGATCTGCTCTTCGTTGAACCTGCTTCGCTTCATTCTAGTCCGACTCCTTGCGTCAGACCCTACCAAAAAGCGGTCACATTTCAGGGGAGCACGTCAGAACTCACTACATGCGTCGAGGGGATAATCGGGCGCTGATATCGTTGGCGACGCTCAGGCGCCCGAATTCGGGGGTCATGCGTTCGGCGAGTCCACAATGACCGTAAGCGCTTTCCTCAGGTCACGGCCTGAACACGCCGCTTGCCCCCGCTGGCCTAAACGGCCTCCGGCAATCGTGTGGTGATCCGGTGACAGACGGAATCGGCACTACCGCCGACGGGCAACGGGCTTATCTGCCTTTTTTTCCCTGACGGAGTCCCGCGGACGGAGGAGTTGATCGCGCTCAATCCGTGTCTCGATCCGTGTCGCAATCCGTGACTCGATGCGGCGTTCCAGCCGGCCGACGGCTTTGATGCCCGCACGATTGGAAAGCTCGGCCGCATTCTGGCGGCGGCCAAAACGACCAATTTCGCCCTGGGTGGTCGCAGCCCGTGGCGGTGCCGGACGATAAATGCTCGGGTCAATCGGCTCGGCTTCAACAGGCGGCGCGATAGCCTGCGCCATTGCATGGCCCAAGCCTCCGCCCCACAGCAACAGAACCGAAGCTGCCCAAATGAAAGTTTGCCGCCGCACGAGGCTCCGGCCAAGGCGATAACCAGTCGTCATCTCACAGGGTCCCGATCGATCGGCGCCAGCACGACATAATCAATCTGGCCAGCAACGCCGCCGACGGCATTTGACGGCCGCACGACCAGGCGCAGATACTGCGCCGAACATGCGGACGGAACAGTGAACTGCCCGGCAAACCGGCCATCGGCGCTGCTCGAATTCGGTATGTCAACTCGGCCCAGCTCTCGACCATCAGCACATACCAGCGTCCAATAGGGACGGGCACGATCCGACTGCTCGACCCCGATGCTGTGGCCGCGCAGCTGATAAGCGCCGGGCTGCAGCAACAGCAACTGTTGCACGGCAGCGCCGCCCGCAGTAGCCGGCGCGGAAAAATCGATCATACCGTGCCGGTCAGAGCGCGCGACGGTTGCCGAAACGCCCCGATCCCCCGTGACGGTAACCCAATCAAATACCGTGGGGTAAACAATGTTTGCCCCAAATTTGGGATCACGGGACTGGTTTCGGGGGGTATCTGGCCGGATGGACAAGAAGTAACGCCACGCCTCATCGAACTTTCTGTCGCGGACCAGGGCCTGGATCACCGCTGCGCTCGCACTCTCGGCGACGGCAATCTGGCTCGACAAAGTACGGAAGAGGGCTGCGGTTGCGACCGGATCGGGTGTATTCCCGGCCAGATACCCGACAAACCCTTCTGCCCATGGCGGGTTTTTTGCCAACTTGCCGGCAAGCGCGCGCGCGATGGCCGGATCGGTGCTGGCTGTCGCAAGAATGGGGTAAAGGATCGCCACCGCCGTGCGAGATGTTCGCAGCGCTGTGTCATAATGCCCGAGCGCCTCATCGATACGTTCTCGCCTGACCGCATCCTCGATCAGCCAAAGGCGGGTGTTGAGGTCGCGACGCGAGATGCGGTCCGAATACGCAAACAGCGCACGAGCCCGGGACGGGTTCTTGTCGATATCGGCTGAAAGGCCCAAAGTGACAACGGCCGGCACCGCGGTTGGATCATGCAGCAACGCCAGCGAGGCGAGCGATGCCGCCGCCGCCCGATCGGCGCTATCGGTCCCGTTGCCGAGCTTTAGTGCCGAATACTGAGCGGCGACCCGGGCATGCCACGGCGCAATACGATAAGCCTGGTCCGGCGCTTTGGCGCGCAAGACCGTCGCGAGACTGTGGGTGCACGCAATGTATCCCGCGATCACCGCCAAGACCGCAAGCACGATCCGCAACGCCCATGCGCTGCGGGGAAGCGGCGCGCCGACAGTGCCGCGCGACAGGCTCACCGCGCCGTCTCGGCGCGGCTGTCCCGGCCATAGCCATAGCCATATTCATAGCCATAGCCGTAATGCGCCTTACGCGCTTCGAACTTTGTCAGCACACAGCCGACAAGGCGTGCATTCGCGGCCGTCAGCCGGCCCAGAGCAGTCTTCACAAGGCTTGAGCGAATGCCGTGCGACTCAACAACATAGACCACACCCTCCACCCGGCTGGCGATCAGCGGAGCATCGGCGAGCCCCATCACCGGCGGCGAGTCGACGACCACATGGTCATAGGTCTCAAGCAAGCGCGTCAGCAGCAGCCCAAGCCGGTTGCCTGTAAGCAGCTCGGCCGCGTTGGGCGGGATCGGCCCGGCCGACATGGCGGTGAAACCAAGGTCGCGCATGGCGAATGTCAATGGCTCGATCGCATCCTGACCCGACAGGAAGTTGCTCAGCCCATGGTCATGGCCGACGCCGCCAAGATGATGGACCGACGGCGAACGCATATCGCCATCGATCAGGATCACGTTCTTGCCTGCACGCGCCAGCATGGTTGCGATCGACAGGGCGGTCGTCGACTTGCCCTCGGCCGGGCGCGTCGACGTAACCGCAAGCGTCCGGGGCACCCCTTGCTCGCTCGTAAAGCCGAGATTGGTCTGGATCGCCAGATACGCATCGACCAGATCCGACTTGCGGTCGAGCAACGCTTCTTCCGGGCTGCCGCCGTCCACCTTCGGCACAGTGCCGAGCAGCGGCAAGCCAAGAAGTCGCTGCACCTCGCCCGGGTCTGCAATGGCTTCGTCGATCTGCTCGAGCGCGAACGCAAGAGCCCCACCCATGACGATACCGGCAAACAAGGAGGCCAGCAGGTTCAGGATCAACCGCGGACTGGACGGACGCTGGGGCGTGTCGGCCGGATCGACGACCGAAATGTTGTTGACGCCCACCCCGCCTGCAACGCCGATCTCTTTGAAGCGCTGGAGCAGGCCATCGTACAACGCACGGTTGGTATCCACCTCCTGCTGGTAGATGTTGTACTGGATCGACCGACGCCTGACCTCAAGGAAACTGCCTTTGAGCTGCTCAACACGCTGGCGAAGAGCGCGCTCCCGCTCGTCGGCCTGGGCATATTCCGCTTGCAGCGTGCTCGATACGCGGCTCTCCTCGCGCCGGATCGACCGGTCGATCTGGTCAAGCTGCGACTTGAGCGCCCGGGCCTGCGGAAATTCAGGCTCGAACTGCACGAGCAGCTTTTCATATTCGGCCGACAATTCGGCGCGGCGCTGCCGCATGCCGTTGATCGCGGGGTTGCGCAGCGCCTCGTTCGACGCGCCGCCAGCGCCAGCCTGCCTAAACCGGGCCTCGGCCTGGATACGGTCGGCAACCGCCTCCGACAGGGCGGCGTTCAACGCGGCGAGCTCGTCCGCGACGATCGAACGCTCGGACGTCGTGCCATTGCCGTTGGCCTGGCTGGGAAGATTGATGATCCTCTGGCGCGAGGCATAGGCGACAAGCTGACGCTGGGACTCGTCAAGCTTGTCCTTGGCCTGGGCCAGTTCGCGTTGCAGCAGATCGCGCCCATAGGACGTCGCCTGAATCTTCCGCTCGAGGTTGGTCTGGATGAAGTTTTCGGCCCAGGCATTGGCGACCCGCACCGAAAAGCCCGCATCCGGGCTTGTAAAATGAAGATCGACCAGACGCGACAGCCTGATCGGCGCGACCTGCAGATTCTTGAGCAGGACCTCGCCGGCGATGCGCTGGCGCGTCGCGCGCCCGGACGGCGGATAGCGGCCGTTGATCAACTCAAATGCCGGATCGTCCTGCGCCACCGAGAAGCGCTCGAAAAACTGAGGATCGTCAACCAGTCGCAGCTGGAGCGCCACCCTCTCGGACAGCGATCGCGACTGCAAAAGACCATATTGGGTCTGGTAGAATTCCTGATCGGCGACGCTGGTTTCGCGCTCGATGCCTTGAAAGTTGGTAACCTGGTTGGCTTCGCGCGAAATCTCGATCTGCGCGGTCGCAGTGTAGCGCGGCGTCATCAGCAGCGTCACGACAAGGCCGATCATCACGCACGCAACGATCGAGCCGAGGATCGCGTACCGCCACTTCGTCGCGATCCGGAGATAACGACGGATAAGCGGAACCGGCTCTGCCAGATTGGGCTGGTGCCCGCCGACCGTCACCGCCGGCGACAGGCCGTCCAGCATATTTGAGGCAATCACGTTCATTGAAACCGGACCTTATTGCAGCACGGCAATCAGTGGTGCTGCGAGGAGTGGCGCAAGGGCGACAAAATCGCGGAACAGCCGTCGCTGCGGGGAATCCCCAACGATGATCACATCATTGGCATAGACGGACGGGTCGTCATAGGCGCCGCGCCGGATGGCCGCCAGATTGTACAGGCCCGCCATCCGCTTTTCCCCGACCGTGCGCAGGATGACGACGTCATCGACCCGGGCAAACTCGTTGAGCCCTTTTGCGGACGCGACGACACGCATCAACGTCATCTGATTGGTCACCGGATACAGACCCGGCTCGGCCACCTGACCATCGATCGTGACCACCTGGCTCACCGAAGCCTTGATGTTCACGGTCACCTGAGGTTCGCGGACGCCTCGCGCGCGCAGCGCCGCGTCGATCTTGGCCGCCAGCTCCTCTGCCGTCGTGCCGCGCGCATCAATCGTGCCGGCCAGGGGCATCGCCACGCGACCGCTGGCGTCCACCTGCAGCTCGCGCGCAAGGTCCGGCACGGAAAACACATCGACCTGGATCGTGTCGAGTGGCCCGATCAGCGCCGGCCTGTCGGCCGCAATCAGATCGTCGCGCCCCGGAGGCGGAAGAACCGAGCGCCCGTCGAGCACGGTCAGCCGCTCACTCGGCAAGATGGCCCGCCTGCCGGCACAGCCCGCAAGCAGCAATGCGCCGGTCAGACCAAGACAAACGAGGCGCAGGCCCGTTGAGTTTTTCACATTGAAAGCCATCGTCACTTCATAGTTGCGAAGGGGAAGAGGGTAAAGCCGAGGCCTCGGGTGTCCGGGGAGGAACACAAAGCCAAGAGGCCACAATGACGATCACCGCCATGATCATGGGCGTCCGCGCCGGATAGTCGAAAATGCTGGCAATCAGAATAGCCAAAATCGCGACGGATCCGGCTCTGGCGAGCGCGTCCGGCACACCTTGCCGCCAGCTGCGCCAGGTCGCTCGCACCCACCACGCCAGCGCCGCCGCCAGCACCAGAACCGCGGGCAGCCCGCCCTCGATCGCAACCTCGACAAAGTCATTATGGACATGATTGAAGTAGGTCGTCCGCAGCATCGCAAAGGGCTCGGCGATCCGAAAAACGGGATCAAAGCTCCCAAATCCCGAACCGGCGGGAAAATATTGACGGATCATGTCAAGCGCGACTGGCAGAGCCTCGAACCGCAGATCCTGACCGACATCCAAAGTCAGCGCACGCTCGATCGAAGCGGCGCGCCCGGTAATCACCGCGACCAGAACAACCATTGCGACAATGGCGCCGAGACCAGCGATGGCGGCCGGGAACGCCCAGCGCGGGGCGTTCATCATCATTTGAATCGCCGGGCGGCGCACGATGAACAGCCCCGCAATGATCGATATTGCGCCGACGAGCATCCCGGCCCGAGAGCCGGTTGCGAGGATCGCGAGGCCGAAAAGCAGGACCAGGCCGAGCGCAACCGGCATCCGCCACGACGCAATCGGCCCTGACGCGCGCCGCCGGCGGCTTGGCCGCGATGCGCGGGCCCGCCCGGCTTCAGAACGGCGCGAAGACGCAGCACGCTCTCCGCCCGTGCTTCCGAAAGCCCATATCGGCGCGACCAAGGCACCCACCGCAAGGAACAGGGCGAAATGGTTGCGGTTCGCAAAGGTGCTGCTGACATGATAGCGGGAGTCGTTGATGAGCGGGTTACCCACCCCAACTCCGGAAAACTGAAGCAGGCCGATCAGCATAGAAATCGTCACGAGCAACAGCAGAACGGTTGGCAACCACGCGCGCTCAGCCTCACGCATGCCCGCAACCAGGGTCAGCACGACGAATGGCACGGACAAGGAAAAAAGGGCGTTGATTGTGCCATCAGGCACCAGCGAAAAGGCGCGCCACTCATCCCCCTTGCCCAGAAGAGCGGTGATTTCGATCGCCGGTTCGCGACCCGGCAGCGCCTGCCACAACGCAGGGGGCAGAGGGACGAGATGCAGAAGCGGCAGTGCTGCGGTCGCGCCCAAGATGATCAGCAGCGGCTTGAACTCGACAAACCGCGGGCGCACCCCAAGCAGCAGGGCGGCAGCGAGCGTCGCCCAGGCAACGGCGCGCACAACCACCTGACCGAGCACATCGGCTCGGGACGCGCCCCCGGCGAACAGAAGCACGACCAGCAAGACAACAAGCAAGACCAAGGCGATGTGATCGCGAAAGGCCCCACGAACGAAATTATTCCCGAGCATCGGACCGTCGATAGAAGAAAGCACGCCTGACCGATACCCGCTTTGGACCGGAAAAATGGCAGACAGGCATCATTTCGGTGCGGCTGGCCTCAGGCATTGGCCTCCGGTTGCGACCATATTGCCTTGTCCCAGATCTTCAAGCCGAAGCGGGTTTACGCAACCGATGTGCAAGACATCAACGGCCACATTGGCGCTGAGCGGTCCGAGGCGGAGACCATAGCGCGCCAATCCACCAGCCTCGACATACCCCCCGGAGACGCGGATGTCCCGACCGTCTATCCGCATGACCCCGGCGGCATGATGACCGTCGGGTTGAGGCACCACATTCTGCAGCACATTGTCGCGCCACGTCACCGCGCGCGCATACTCGCTTTCCTGCGAAAGCAGAAGCTGAGCGCCTTGAACATCGGCACGCTCGACAATCGTGCCATGTGCGCCGGAACGAGGCGACAAATCGGCATCGTCAAGCACGACGCCCTTAAATGCACCCCAGACATGAACATCGCGAATGACGTTCATCTCGCCGCCGGCATAGCCGGCCAGACTGCTGGGCAGGGTACCAACGACCACGCCATAGCCCTGGCTATCGAACATATGGGCATTTGCGCGCGTCACCGGACTGCCGACCGGCGGGGTGTTTCCGACATGCACCCGCTCGACCACGGACCTCGTAACGTTGCGCAAATCGATGCCAATCTGGATTTCAGAACGGCTGATCTGGTCTTTGGGATGCGTAAGCAGCACAGCAAAATCAGCCAGATATACATAGGCGATATAGGGATTAGGCCCCTCAGGGTTGAAATCCCGACCGATGATAACGCCGCGCGGCCGATACGCCGCCAGATCTGCAATACCCCCTCCGCCCGGCGCCGCAACGATCACGGTAGCAGCGATGCCCGCCCCCCGGATCTGCGTACCGTTTCGCAAGCGCAGCCCCCGGCGAGGATCGACGAGATACACGCCGGGGGGAAGGTAGACCGAAGCGTGCAGGTCGATTGCCCGCTGGATCGCCGAGGTATCGTCGGTGCGCCCGTCTCCCCGCGCGCCGAAACGCGGGTCCCGGACATTGACCGCGCCGAGGGCCCCCTCCCGTCCGCTCGCGGCGACCGCCTGGGCGGCCAGTGCGAGGATCATTGCCAAGGCACCCATAGCTTTGATCAAAACGCGAACGCTGCGACCAAAGCGATGAGGCTGGATCATCGATCGCAGGCTTCCATTTCCAGTCGCGCACTGACGTGATCGACCACTTTGGCCGGAGCCGAATACTCCGGAACCAGATACTTGAGGCTTTCCTTGAGCTTAACAAGATCGTTCATGGCCAGCGCCTGATCGAGCTTGGCCAACTCACGCTCCAGTTCGTCCAACGGAAAGTAATGCTCGTTGGTTTTCATGATCCGCGGATGAGTCGTCTGCTCGGGATTGTCGCCGATCAGCAGCTCTTCATACAGCTTTTCACCGGGACGGAGGCCGGTTTCCCGAATCTCGATATCGCCGTCCGGATTGCTGGCGTCGCGCAACGAAAGCCCTGACAGCTCGATCATGTTGACGGCGAGGTCACGGATGCGAACAGGTTCGCCCATGTCCAGCACGAACACTTCGCCTCCCTGCGCCATGGCTCCGGCCTGGATCACCAGCTGCGCAGCCTCGGGAATGGTCATGAAATAGCGCGTGATATCGTTGTGCGTGATGGTGATCGGACCGCCATCGGCAATCTGCTGCCTGAACAGCGGGACAACCGAACCGCTGGAACCAAGCACATTGCCGAAGCGCACCATCGTAAAACAGGTCGCGCCCCCGCGATCCGCCATGGCCTGCAAAACCAGTTCGGCGATCCGCTTGCTCGTTCCCATCACATTGGTTGGCCGCACCGCCTTGTCGGTGCTGATGAGGACAAACTTGTCGACGCGATGGGCCGCGGCAACCCGCGCGGCAGTCAGCGTCCCGAACACATTGTTTTGCACGCCCTCGACCGGATTGTGCTCGACCAGGGGCACATGCTTGTACGCCGCCGCATGATAAATGGTGTTGGGCCGCCACGTGCCGACGATCCGGGACAGTCGCAACTCATCCCGCACCGACGCCAGCAGCGGAATGATGGACACGGCCGATCCGCTGCGATGGGCGAGGCGAATGAGGTCCTGGTGAACAGCATAAAGTGCATATTCGCTGCTCTCGACCAGCAACAGCGTGGCCGGACCGACATTCAGGATCTGCCGGCACAGTTCGCTTCCGATGGATCCGCCCGCCCCGGTGACCAGGACGGTCTTGCCGGCGACATCGGCACGCAGCAGATCACGGTCTGGTGCCACGACGTCTCGTCCCAGAAGATCCTCGATCTTGAGTGGACGAACATCGCTGAACTGGATCACGCCATTGGCCAGATCCATGATCCCAGGGACAGTGCGGACCGGGACATGCAAGGCTTGCAGCGCCTTGACGATTTCGCTGCGTCGCGCCCGGGATGCGGACGGCAGCGCAAGAAGCACCTCCTGAACGCCGAGGGATCGCAGCAGGGTCGAAAGATGCCCCGGATCGTAGATCGTCACACCGCCCAGACGCCGCCCCTGCAGGTCGGGATTGTCGTCGACAAAACCCACCACGCGCAACTGCCCGCTGTAAGCGATTGAGCTGGCGAGTTGCCGTCCCGACGCGCCCGCTCCATAGATCAGCACGCTCTTAAGCGGCCGCCCGTTGCCGTTCCGCCGCTGACCGCCACCGATCCAATAGCCGACGATCGCACGCGAACACCCAACCCCGAGAAAGAGCAGGATCGGCTGGAGCAGACCAATCGACCGGGGCACGCCGGGCACGCGCAACACCGTGAAAATCAGGGCATAAAGCACGGCATAAATCAGCACCGCCCGCACGATGTCGAGCATCATGTTCCAGGTCACATGGCTGAGAATGACCCGGTAGAGATTGGAGAAATAGAAAGTCGGCAGCGCAATGGCCAATGCGACGACCGTTGCAATCTGCACAGGCTGATCAAAGGGAACAAGTCCATCAAGGCGCAACGAAAACGCGATCCAGACCGAAACCGGGCAGACCAGCGCATCGGCGGCAAGCGCGTAACGTCCACGCCCCAGTTTGTTCACGCGCGGCATTCCCTCAATCGTTTCCGACATTTCCGCCCTTAGCCTCTCGTCACACTCTCATCGGGAGCAAAACGCTCCGGGACGGTACGGCACCGTCGCTCCAATGTCAGCGCCGGAGAACGGTCCTGATCGACTGAACGATACGGTCGATCTGCCCGGCATCCATATTCGATCCCGATGGCAGGCACAAACCGGCTTCGAACAGGCGATCCGAAACCGATTCATTGCCCGCGGTGACATACCGGGCCGACGCAAAAAGCGGCTGCCGATGCATCGGCTTCCACACCGGTCGCGCCTCGATCAGATCGTCTGCCAGATGAAGGCGCAGGGTCTCACGCGTGGCAGGCGCGTCGTCCCGGATCGTGCAGGCCGTCAGCCAGCGCGTTGCAAAGCTCCATTCCGGCTCGGGCATCCACTCGATCTCGTCGATATCGCTCAAGGCATCGCGGTAACGGGAAAAAACTGCCCGTCTCGCCTGAACACGATCATCAAGGACGGTGAGCTGGCCTCGACCGACCCCGGCCAGGATGTTGCTCATGCGATAATTGTAACCAAGCACACTGTGTTCGTAGTGCGGTGCGGGATCACGCGCCTGGGTCGCCAGAAACTTCGCTCGGCAGATCAGCGCCTCATCATCCGACAGCAGCATCCCGCCGCCGGACGTCGTGATGATTTTGTTCCCATTGAAGGAGAATATAATAAGGCGGCCGAAGCTGCCACTCGGCCGGCCCTTATAGGTTGCGCCAAGCGACTCAGCGGCATCCTCGACAATCGGCACGCCATAACGGTCGCAGATCGCCTGGATCGGATCCATGTCTGCGCTCTGCCCGTAAAGATTGACGACGACCACCGCCTTGGGCAGCCATCCCTCGCGCCGGGCCATCTCGAAGGCGCGCTCAAGCGCGACCGGGCACATATTCCAACTTTTGGGCTCGGAATCGATAAAGACCGGCTCGGCGCCCTGATAGACGATTGGATTGGCGCTGGCGGCAAATGTCAGCGTCGAACAGAATACACGGTCGCCTCGCCCAACGCCCAGCAAGATCATCGCCAAATGAAGTGCCGCTGTGCCGGAGCTGACGGCGGCGGCATGCCCCACGCCAACACGCTCAGCGACCTCGCGCTCGAAAGCGTCGACGTTCGGCCCGAGCGGGGCGATCCAGTTGGTCCGGAAAGCATCCTCGACGAACGCCTGCTCGGCTTCGCCCATATGGGGGGTCGACAACAGGATCTGTTCACCGATCCTGCGCCTGTCGAGCAGATCGATCGCGACACCCCGGTCGTCGACGATCGGCAGATGATCGATCGAATGCCGGTTCATCAGGTCGAGAGCCTCGCGGCGCGATATCGCGTGTCCGGCAACGACGGAGGTGATTGGCGCCAACGCGGTCAGATCATCATCCATCGACCGCCCGGCCAGCAATTCCCGCCGCAGGTCGCCATCGGTGACCGTCCGTTCAAAACGCAGATCCGGGTGCGCAAGCAGCAGCAGGCCCTGCCCCCCTTGCTCCATCCGCTCCAGCGCCGTGCGCAGCGTCATGTCACGGGTCACAAAAAGCATCTCGATATTCATTGCGCGTTGGTTCCGATCCTGCGGAAAACTTTGGGAATGAACGTCTCCCCTGCCGCGACGTCCCTGAGAACGGTCGATCCGGCCGCGATGACCGCGCCGTCACCGACGCTCACGCCCGGCAAGATTGTCGCGCCCGCGCCAACCAGAACCCCGGACCCGATTTGAACGCCACCACAGAGGGTTGCGCGAGGCGCTATATGGGAGAAATCGCCGATGCGACAATCATGGTCGACGACCGAACCGTGATTGACGATGCACCCGTCACCGAGTGTCGTATCGGGTCCGACGACGGCCTGCGCGGCCACGAAGCTACCCGACCCAAGTTCCGCCCCCCGTCCAACGCAAGCGGCCGGATGGACGATCGTCCACGGCAGGCCTCCCCGCGTCGACAAGGCGGCGTGCAGCCGCGCGCGCGCCTGACAATCGCCGATCGCGATATGAAAGTGAGCGCCGTGCAGATCGGCCTCAACCGGCATTGGGCCCACGACATGCCCCATGAGTTCGGCGCCCTGCCGCGCGGTCTGCTGATCGACCAAATCGACGCGCCTGACCGCAACGGAGGCATGCGCCAAGGCGTCAAGCACCACCTTGGCATGTCCGCCCGCGCCGACAATCACCAGCCGCTCAATAAGCATTGCACTTCCATGTAATGCCCTCAAGCCTCAGATCGGCCAGCAGGCTGGCGATCCGCCCATCGGTTTTGCCATCGCCATAGACGTTTTCAGCTGGATAGCGAAATCCAGGACGCAGGCCTGTCAGCGCCTTGTGGATCTCGTCCCGCTCCGGCCGAACGTCGATCACATTGGCGTTCCGCTGCCGGAGATTCTGTCGGCTGCCGATGTTGACGACCGGGATGCCGAAGCTGGCCGCCTCGATGATCCCGGCACTCGAGTTGCCGATCATCACGTCCGCGACCGCCATCCAGTTGGCAAAGGTCCCCCGGTCCAGATGGGTGGCCACCCTTATGTCGGGATGGCCGGCCCGCGCATCGAGCACGGCGCGGATCTGTTCGCTGCCGCCGTCCGAGTTCGGCCTGAGCGCCACAGTCTGATAGCCGATCGCTGCCAAAGCATCGAGGATCGCCAGGGTCACCGCCCCCCCCTGGGCGGCTTCCTGCAGAACCGGATGATAGACGAACAGCGCGATCGGACGGCTGGGATCGAGGCCCGCCTCGGCGGCAAGCTCAACCCGATCCCGGCCAGCCAGTTCGGTCAGACCCACCAGCCCGGGGGCACCGACGACATGAATGGCGTCCGGCCGCTCGCCCATCCGCACAAGCCGCTCGCGCGCCTCTTCAGTCGCGACAAAATGGAAATGCGCCAGTTTGGAGATGGCATGGCGGACCGCCTCGTCAACGGTGCCCGAACGCTCGCCACCATGAATATGGACGACAGGAATGTCGAGATGGATGGCCGCGATTGCAGCGGCCAGCATTTCGCCCCGATCGCCCAGCAGCAGCACGATATCGGGCCGGCCTGCGTCCATCGCGTCCGTAAACGCGCTCGTCATGCGTGCGATGCCGCGTGCCATGGCCGCACCGGAATGGATCGGTTCATGTGACGCGATCCGCGCCACGAGCGGAAAACCATCGGCCTCGATTTCGCGAACCGTCTCGCCGCATGCGGGATCCAGATGCATACCGGTCGCCAACAGGGCCAGATCGAGCGCCGGATGCCGCGCAATCGCGCGCAACGTCGCCCGCATCAAGCCATAATCGGCACGTGTCCCGGTCACGTACCAGACGGTTCGGGTCATGCAATGTCTGCCCATTGCAGCGTCTGCCCGTCCGCTATGTCGTTTCGCGCACACCGGCCGACCACAGCGCCGAGTTCTCCCGGCGGGATTCCATCCCCCGGTCGCAAGGCGGCAAGATCGCCCTGCTGGATCACCGCCCCAGCGCGGATTGGACGGATCGCGGTCAAGCTGCGCCGGACCAGCGCGCGAACCGGCAGCTCCGACGCCGTCGGACGTTTTTCGGGAGATCCAAGGGCCGTCTCGATCAACCTGATGTCCCGCACCATTGTTGCCAGTTCGTCGGGCGTGAGCGAGGCAGCATGATCAGGCCCCGGCATATTCCGGTCGAGCGTGAAATGTTTCTCGATCACCACCGCACCGATTGCCACTGCCGCCGGCGCCACAGCGGTTCCGAGCGTGTGGTCGGAATAACCGACGGGCAACCCGGTTTCCGCGGCAATGGTCGTCATCGCCCGCAAGTTCACATCGCCCGCATCGGCGGGATAATTGGATGTGCAGTGCAGGATCGTGAGATCGGCGGCGGTCAGAGCGCCATGCCCGGCCGCGGCGCGTGCGGTTTCGATCACGACAACGGCACGGCGGATCTCGTCCATATCTGCCATGCCGGTCGACAGGATAAGGGGGCAGCCGAATGCCGCCAGATAGGCCAGAAAGGGTTCGTTCGTGATCTCGCCGGACGGAATCTTGAAACGACGCATGCCGAGACCGGCAAGCTGGTCGGCAGCCTCTTCGTCGAACGGGGTGGACATGAACTCGACCCCGCGCGCCGCACAACGGTCCGCCAAACGCCGATGGGCCTCGACCGACAGCTCAAGCGCCTTCAGCATCGCATGCTGATCTGTGACGCCCGTCTGACGCTGCTGATATTCGGCGGTCGCCGCCCCCTTGCGGACCAGCTTATCGGCGGAAAAGGTCTGGAACTTGACCGCGTCCGCCCCGGCCGCGGCAGCAGCATCGACGAGCTGGAGCGCCAAATCCTCGCGCCCGTTATGGTTGACGCCGGCTTCGGCGATGATGAACGTTGTCAAAAGGGCATTCCTTACCGTCGAGACGCTTTGGCGTTTCCAATCACCACGCCGTCCAGCCGCCATCTACCATGATGTTCTGGCCAGACATCCAGGCAGACAGGTCGCTTGCGAGGAGAAGGGTAATTCCCTTGAAATCCTCTTCACTTCCCATGCGGCCAAGAGGGGTGCGGGCGACGTAGCGTTCGACAAACGAGTCGGCCTGGCCCCGCGCGATCCCGCCGGGGCTGATGCTGTTGACGCGAATGTCGGGGGCAAGCGTTGTGGCCAGCCATCGGGTCAGTTGGATAAGCCCGCCCTTGCTGCCCGCATAACCGGCGGGATTGCCCATGCTCGTGCCTTCATACAGGCGCTGATCAGGTCCCAGAGTGCCGTAAATCGACCCGATATTGATGATCGCCCCGTTGCCGCTGGCACGGAGGAGCGGTGCCAGCCCCTGCGCCAGATGGAATGGCGCCGCGAGATTGACGTCAAGTGCCCGGCGAAAGGTTGCGACACTCTGCGCCTCGAAGGGCACCGCCCAGCCACTCAGCCGGCTGTCGCCGACAAAGCCGGCGTTGTTGATAAGGACGTTCAGCCGGCCATAGGTTTCGGAAAACTGGGCGATCAACCGGTCGCGCGCCGCCTCGCCTTCAAGATCCGCAACAAGCGTCGCCACCATCGGTGCGCCGTCCCGTTCAAGGATCAGCGCAGCATCTTGAAGCGCCGCCTCGTCACGATCGACAAGCACGACACCGCAACCATGCTCGGCAAGGGCAGATGCCATCGCGCGCCCCAGGAAACCGGCACCTCCGGTGATCAGGGCAAGGCGCCCCGACATGTCGCT
This sequence comes from Sphingomonas sp. URJC2, assembly GCF_059803575.1. Taxonomy (NCBI): domain Bacteria; kingdom Pseudomonadati; phylum Pseudomonadota; class Alphaproteobacteria; order Sphingomonadales; family Sphingomonadaceae; genus Sphingomonas; species Sphingomonas sp. URJC2. The sequence goes on along the minus strand of NZ_JAPFGX010000003.1, from coordinate 58,598 downwards.
CATCTGTTTGACGGTTCGCATCACTCTCACTCCGCCGGTTCGGGCGACATCGCGGGCGGTCCACCGGCATCGCGCGCAAGATATTCGGCAACCGCAAAATCGAATGGCGTATCAATGTCGAGCGCCCGCTCGGCGGGCACTTCCACCACGCGCAGACGCCCGTCGAACAGCCCCGCCCGGTCGCGCACAAAGTCCGGCCGCGCGGCATAAGCGACGGTCGTCATGTCATACACGACCGGCGCATCCTGCCGACGGGTAACGCCTTGGGCAGGCGGGATCACCAGTCGGGCAGCGCCGTCTGGGTCGAGCGCGACCATGTTGAAATAAGGACTGCGATCCGCCTTTTTGACGGTCGCGACCACATCGGCTCCGGGATCATCGCGGAGAACCCCTAAGCATGCCTCGACATCGTCAACGGCGCGGAAGGGCGAGGTAGCCGGGAGACTTACGAAAGCGTCGAATTCGCCACGATGGCTCCGATACCAGGAAATGGCATGCCGCCAGGCCAGCCATTCCGAAGCCGTATCGCTGGCCAGCTCGGGCGGGCGCTCAAACGGCACTTCAGCGCCATGTGCCTTGGCGATTTCCGCGATCTCCGCATCGTCTGTGGAAACGATTACCGTCTCAAGCGAAGGACACGCCTTGCCGATCCTGATGGACCAGCCAATCAACGGCACCCCGCCAAGCGGCCGGATGTTCTTGCGCGGCACGCCCTTGGACCCGCCGCGGGCGAAAACGAACCCGACTGCCTTCATTTTCCGCTCTCCGGCGCAGGGCACAATACTTCGGTGGCGCCGCTTGCCATCGCACGGCGGGCAGTCTCGATGATCCGCATAACCGCAACACCGTCTTCAAGCGGGACCGGAACGCTCCGCCCATGGTCCACGACGTCCAGAAAGGCCGCCATTTCGTCAAGATACATCTGGTTCCGGTCACCGCTGCCGGGACGGACAATCCGATCAGCCGCCGGGGGGCCGGGTGTCCGCACTGTAACAGTGCCGTCCAGCGCGTCCCACAGGAGCGTGCCGCCGGCCCCGACGATCCGGCATTGCCGAACCGGGATGCGTTGCAAAAAGTCCAGATGGATCGACACGACGCAGGGCTGCGCGTCATAATGCAGCGAAATCTCGCAAAAATCCTCTACATCAATCTCGAGATCGGAGAGGCGGCCGCCGCGGCAAGACACCCGGTCGGGCAAACCGAGCATCCAATACACATAGTCGATCTCGTGACTCAGTTCGAGCAATGCACCCCCGCCCAAGGCGCTCTGCGCAGATACCGTCGTGCGATAATCAGCGCCCGGCCGCCAGCTCGGCAGATATTGCCCCACCTCGGCCCGAACCAGCCGCGGCGCACCGACTTCGCCGGCCAACAATGCAGCACGAACAGCCTGCAACGACGGATCGAACCTGAGATTGTAGCCAACCATGACCGGGGTGCCCCCCTGCCGCGCCGCCGCCATCAGGTCGGTCAAGCCTTCGAGATCATGGGACAGCGGCTTTTCAATCAGCACCGGAGCACCCAGCTCGACGAAGGTTCGTGCGAGAGGAACATGCGTGGGCGCCGGACCCGCCAGAATAACAGCGTCCGGCCGGAAAGACCGGGCGTCGTCCAGCGAGCTGAATTGTGCTTCGCATTCGGGGGGCAGCGGGGTGCCGTCGACGGAACGACGCAGTGCGGCGATCCGGCTATCCGGCCTCAGACGGCGCAGATTGGCCAGATGCCGCCGGCCGATACTCCCCAGGCCCACAACCAGAAACCGGGACGCGGATCCAGCCCCGGTCATGCGGCGGGACGCAATACGTCGTGAAGGGACCGGATCCTTGCGACATCCCAGGCCGCCAAATCCATACCCGTTGCGAGCAGATCCAGCCGGGCGGTCTGAAGGCCGTCACCGATAAAGTTGAACAAGTTTGCCGTCGCGATGGCGTCAACATCGCTTCGTGCCAAAGCAGCGCCCATATGCTCGCTTCGGCCACATCCGCCGCACAGGATCAACGGCACCGGCAAGGGACCTCCCACCGCCGTCAACATATCGAAATCAAATCCTTGCCCCGTGCCGTCGCGGTCGATTGACTGGAGAAGGATCTCGCCGGCCCCGGCTGTCAGCATCGCCTGCACCCTTTGGCGCGGCGAGGTCGCAAGCGGCGCAGCCCCTTGGTCCGAAAAAACGACGAATCCGCCATCGGGATTTCGCTTCAGGTCGACACCCCCGACGACACATTGCTCACCGAACGTGTCGGCGATGCTCCGAACCACATCCGGGTCGTGGTCGAATATACGATTCAGAACAACCTTGTCAGCTCCGTTGGCGATCAGAAAGCGCGCGTCATCCAGACTGTCGATTCCGCCACCCAACGTCACGGGAACAAAGCATCCTTTTATGATTTCCCGAACGTTATCAATAAACTTTCTTCTGTCGACACCCTGCCGCGAAACATCGACGATCATCAGCTCGTCGATATATGCCGCCATATCCCCAAAGCCATAGTTTTTCAAAAGCCAGCGCAGATCACCCGCTCGCTGAAGCCGAAAATTACGGCTGAGCATGAAGAAACCGGAATCATAGAACAGAGTATAGATTACTCTCTTGCGTGGCATCTTTTCTATTTTTCCAGAAAGTTTTTAAAAAGCTGAAGCCCGTTCGACTGACTTTTTTCCGGATGGAATTGAGCGCCACAAATATGGCCGGCATCAAAGGCAGCAAGAAGCCCTTCGCCGTAATGCACGAACCCCGCATTCGCGGGCTCGCCAACATCGCGGGCAGCAAAGGAATGGGTGAAATAGAAATTGGCATTTTGCCCGAGCCCCGCAAAGAGCCCCTCCTGGCGATACCCCTCCACCAGAGAAAAACCGACATGAGGCACCTTCAGGCCCATGCCGGCATCGCCCTTCAGGCGGCGCACGGGGAAGGGCATGAGCCCCAGCCCCTCACAATCGCCCTCCTCGCTGTGGACCCCCAGCAACTGCATGCCAAGACAGATCCCAAGGATGCGAACCTTCCCTGCGGCAGCAAGGGAACGGAGCGGAGCGACGAGGCCGTGGCGATCAAGGGCCGCCATGCCCGCGCGATACGCACCGACGCCGGGCAACACCAGATGGGTCAGATGTGCGAGCCGGTCAGGAGACGATACCAGCTCCGGCTCGACACCGAGATACCGCAGCGCCGCCGCGACGGAGTCGATGTTGCCGACGCCAACATCGACAATCGCCACCGACGGCATGTCAGCCGGCCTGAAAGACAGGTTCCCAGCGCCCATCGACCTTCTCGAACAGATCCTTGTTTGCCCAGCGATCCAGAACGGCGTCAAATTCGTCAGCCGTCATACGATAATAGTCCAGATAGCTGTCGAGAAACTCTTCAGGGTAATGATTATCGTAAATCCGAACCAGGTTCAGGGCCTGATCGCGAGACATTGCCCCGCGTCGGATTTCGATTCCAGCGTCCTGGGTCGCGCGCCCGAAACCAAACTTCAGATACATCAGATAGGTGTGGAGCGCGTAAAGCGCCTGATCATTTTGCGCAAAGTTGGTGAAGGTCCCGTTATTCGACCCTTCAGCCTCACGAAGACCACAAAACTCCTTGGCAACCAGGTAGTTCCTGTACGGATCCCAGCTTTCGAAGTAGGACCAGTGAGCGATTTCAAGATTGCTCTTGCTCAGCTCATCATCGGACGGAAACTTGAACAGGTTGAGCGCAGATGCCGACAGCCCGGATCGCTCAAGAACGGCATCATGACCGCCTTCAAGATAAACACGCCGCATGTAATCGACATCATATGTCGGACGCCGCGCGGTTTCGGTGGACCCCCCGTATTCGACTTCGCCATCTTCGCCATAGAAGATCAGATTAATGCCAAGACGGACGGCCATCCTGACGACGGCCGACTGAATGGCGATGAGCCAGCCATAATAGGGGAAACCCATCTCCTCGAAGCCGGTACGGTTCAACCGACGCATAGCCTCGGCATCGGGAGAGATTTGAATGTGATTATAGCCGCTGGCGATAAAGTTGCGAAGGTTTTCATTGCCCAGCTCAAGCGCCAGGGCAGGCGTCACCGTCATCGCGAGTGGGTTCATGCCATATTTGTGCTTGAGGTTATAAGCGACATATGAGCCATCCTTGCCGCCGCTAACCGGCACGACACAGTCGAAACCGCCATCGGTGCGGCGATGGCGGGCGAGAAGCTCCTCCAGTTCGGCTGATCGGGCATTCCAATCGATTTTTTTCTTCTGCTCCGCCCAGACACAGGCATTGCAACGCCCCTGTTCGTCGAACTGGATACGGGGTCGCGTCGACATGTTCAGGCAGGTCGAACAACGAAACGGGGCGTTCTGATGGTTCATCGGCGTTTGGCTCATCTGTTGGTCAGTTCATCAATCTGATCCGACACCCGGATTGCAGCGTCGAAACGGCCCTCCACCCCGTCCGGGCGCGAACGGGTAATCGGGTGACCTGCAAGCACCTGGCGGATCACACCGGCAGCCTCATAGGCGTTGGCCGCCGCGGTCGCAAACCGCAATTCAGCCAGCGGCAAATCGGGCGAGAAGACGGAATTCATGATCTGGACGACGGGCAAGCCGATCAGGCTCGCCTCCAGACCTACCGTCGAGCTGGTGGTCACAATGCAGTCGGCCCCGCACAGTACGTCATCAAGCGGCTCGTCCGACCGGCCATAACGCAACCGCGCCTGCGCGACCGCCGGCGGCCGATCCTCGCTTGGGTGCAGACGCATCAACAGATGAATATGCTGGTCGGCCGCAAATTGCTGCGCCAGCTCGCGCTCGATTTGAAGGGGCAGGCTAGGATCGGCGGCGACCCCTGAAAATGGATGCACGGGCGGCTCGGGCTGGGAAATCCACACCACCAGCCGGTCAGTCTCGGACAGCCCGTGCGCGGCGCGATAGCGCGCCCTCCCCGCCTGAACATCCAACGCGCCAAGCCGGTCGAACGCAGGATTGCCGGTGACAGCCACATTCGCGGCCGGAACGCCCCGCTGACGAAAACGGTCGGCGACGACCTCGTTCAACACGCATATGCGGTTCGCAAAACCCGGCGCCGCGCACCATTCGATCTCGAACGGCGCGTACAGATCAACAACACAGAGCGATGGGATACCCGCTGCGGACGCCATCTCCAGGGCCGCGCGCTCGGCACGGGGCGCGCTTGTCGCAACGACCGCAAGCGGCGGAGCCACCTCAAACAGGCGCCTGAAGAAATCGCGCGGCAAAAAACTCTGACGCCCCAAGCGCGCATAACGCCGATCGGCTTCGACATCTCCATAGTCCCGCTCGAGAGCGCGGTAGCCAACGCCCATATAGGCGTGCGTCTCGGCTTCAGATACGGCACGATGACCCGGCGACCCGCCGTGGAGCGCGGCACCAACGGATGCTGCATCCTCATACCCCGGCACATGGCGGTGCAGATCTGCAACACCAAGCACCGGGAAACCCCGTTCCCGGAAATAGGCTGCCGCAGTGGTCAGTCCCAGAACCTCGAACGGGACACCGCGTGACCGGAGCACCCTTGCAACGGGCGCAAGCGCTGCCGCATGGCCGCCGCCATAACAAATCAGCAACACCGCGCCACGGAGACGGGACAGCGGGTCACCCACGGCGACCGCCCGGCTTCCAAGGGAGCGGCTCGCCCGCCAGAAACAGCAGTATCGGCACCAACAGCGACATGAAGCCCAGGCCTTCGAAGATCAACGAGGGAACGATTGAGGCAAGCACAAGGACATATCCGCGATACTGTTCAACCCGAACCGCAAATGCCAGCAGCCCGGCACCGATCGCGCCGAGCACGAGATAGGCAAGCAGGCGGGTATAATTCCCCTCCATAAGCGACACGAAAATGGTGCTGCGTGACAGGATGGCCTCCACGCCGGACGCGCCATACACCGTTGCGTCGTATCCGGCACGCTGCTCGGAGAAGCCCCGATATTTATCGATGGCGGAGATCACCAGGGATACGCTCTGGACAGCGATGTACAGATAAAGGCCGAAAGACTTTGGACGATAGTTCCGGGCCACGGTCGATGAAATAATGAGATTATTCATCACAGAACCGGAGCTGAGATTGGACAATATGAAAGACAGTCCAAGGAAGAATGTCGCACCACCACCGCGAATGAAAATCATCATATACGCAACGGCAATCACAACCAGGAAAGCGCGCTCGCTGATGATCATGCTCACGATGGGCAGGGCGATGACAAGCCATCCTCGCCTCAGCCTGTAAAACGCAGACAAAACGGGCAGGGTGAGCATGATGAGGATGGCGGCAACCAGCCCGCTACCGCCAACATCCTCCACCGACACGAAAAACCATGCAATCAACGCTCGCAGCGCATGGATCCAAAGCAGCGGCTCGAGGTCGAATATCGAGTTTCTGCCGTCAAAGTAGTTCCAGATATATACGACCTGACTGGTATACCCGTCGGTATTGGCGTCGCCGAGAAACGTCTCACCACCCCAGTGGGAAAAGACGATCGCGACCGCAGACACGACAAGATATCCAAAAACCACAAGCGATCTCTGGATTTGACCGGTATCGAGCGCACGCGAAACAGGGCCGCTCGCAACTGGGATCAAGTCACGACTCATCATCGGCAACGATTTGACGCAAGAAACATGACAGGCGTCATGCAGCGGCCTTCTGGGAAAGCCAGTGATCGAGAGCAATCAAGGCACGAAGCTCACGCGTCTTGTTCGCTCGACCGCTGACGTGAAGATCGAGCAAATCATGCAGCTCCTGTCCGCGAAACATGCCCGAGCGATCGACCAGACGGCCTATGTGGTGATAACAATATTCTTTTAATTTGCCCTTGAACCACTCACCAACCGGAACGGTGAACATCTGCTTGCGCCGATAAGCGAGATCATGCCCGATGAGTGGCGTCACAGCCTTTTTGTAGAGATATTTTGTCTCGCCATGAGCCAGTTTGAGATGCCCCGGCATCCGAAAGGCAAACTCCATCATGCGAAAATCAAGGAAAGGGGTCCTCGCCTCGATCGACACCGCCATTCCCATCCGGTCCGGCTTCACAAGATTGTTACCGCTGAGGAGCAACTGCATGTCAAGAAACAGGGCCTGGTTGATCCGATCCTGGTGGGGCACCTGGTCGAACCAGGATCGCGCAATCGCAAAAGAGTCGGCAGCGGACAGGCGCGCCGCCAGCCCGTCGCTGTAAAGACGCGCTTTGCCGGGTTCGCCGAACAACGAGATGCTTTGAAAATATGACTGCCGAAACTCGTCGTCGCTCATGTCTGCGACATCGGGACGCGCAAAAAACTCCGCATATTTCTCGTAGCCGGCAAAAAGCTCGTCCCCGCCATCCCCCGTCAGGATGACCTTCACGTGATCGGCCGCCAGCCGCGACACTCGGTAAGTCGGCAGAAACGAGATGTCGCCATGCGGTTGATCCAGATGACGGATAGCCATCGGCCAAAGGTCGAGCATGTCGGGATCGACACGCTCCATAACATGGTCGGTCGCAAAGCGCTCGGCCGCAGCAGCGGCAAAAGGCGCCTCATCATATTTCGGATCGTCGAAACCGATGCAGAATGTTTTGACGGGGCTGGGGGAATGGCGCGCCATCAGCCCGACAATGGTGCTCGAATCCACGCCGCCGGAAAGAAAGGCCCCGAACGGCACGTCCGATCGCATCCGGATCCGCACTGCATCGTCGAGAATGGCATTGAACTCGTCAATCCAGTCGGCCTCGGAACGGCCGTGAACGGGCTCGACCGCAGCCAGATCCCACCAGCGCCACGTTCGCTGCCCGTCCGGCGTCACCGCCATGACATGGCCGGGCATCAGGTGCCTGACCTCTCGGTGCATGGTGAAGGGAGCAGGCACATAGTTGAAAGTGAGATAATGATGCAGGGCTTCTTCATCGAGCGTGGTGAGGTGACCCAACGCAGGCTCGATCGCCTTGATTTCCGACCCGAACACCAGACGAGCACCGTCATCAGCGACATAGAGCGGCTTGACCCCGATCCGATCGCGAACAAGGAACAAAGTCTGTTTGCGGCGATCAAAAATCGCAATCGCGAACATTCCGTTCAGCTTGTCGAGGAATCCCAGGCCATCCCGCTCGTACAGCCGAAGGATCACCTCAGTGTCGCTATGGGTGCGGCACACAAAAGGCGTACGCACCAATTCTTCGGCGAGTTCAACATGGTTGAATATTTCGCCATTTTGGACGACGACAATGTTACCGTCGTCCGAAATAAAAGGCTGATGCCCGCCCGCTATATCGATGATCGAAAGGCGCTGATTGCCAAGAGCAATAGCGCCATCATGCCAGACGCCGAAATCATCCGGTCCGCGATGCCTGATAGACTGCCCCATGCGGCGCAAGATCGCCTCATCGAGCGAAGCACCACGGCGGTCGAAATATCCGAAAATGCCACACACGTCAGTTACTCGACTTTTTCATAAGCTGTCGGACCGTGAGCAGAATGATTTTTATATCGAACATGACAGAGGCTGAAGCGGCATACTCAAGATCCATCTGGGTACGCTCCTCTGCCGTGGCATTTGATCGCGATGTCGCCTGCGCCAGGCCGGTGATGCCGGGACGGACGACGTGCCGCAACCGCCAATCCTCCGGCCGATAAAGCGACTGCTGAGCCGGCACATCAGGACGCGGTCCGACGAGGCTCATGTCCCCGCGCAGCACGTTGAGCAGTTGCGGGAGCTCATCGAGGCTGGTTCGCCGGATGAACCGGCCGACCCGCGTGATCCGGGCATCTCCGGCGGCGGTGGCAAACCCGCCGATCTTCTCGGCATTGACCACCATGCTGCGGAACTTGAGCATGTGGAATGGCCGGCAGCCCCGGCCCACCCGCTGCTGCCTGAAAAACACCGGTCCGCCATCTTCCGCCCGGACAGCGAGCGCCACCGCAATCATCGGCAGCGAGAGCACGACCAGGGCGATCGATGCCGCCACCAAATCAAACACGCGCTTGCCAAAACGCACGATGATGCCGGGTCCATGGAGGCGCACGAGATCGTTGTCAGGCATGGCGAGGCGGCCGTTCATCGTTCCCGGGCAAGATGCAGATAGGTCGCGGCACCCGCAAGAAACCCGGCCGCGCCGGCCACAATCGCCAAAACATCGCGCCCTTCCAGCCAGACATAAGCAGGCAAGACAATGCAGAGTGAGACCAGCAAGGCGATCCCGATCGAGCCGAACCACGAACTGTCAGCGAAACCTGCGGGACCCCACAAGCATATTCCCGCATATCGGGCAAGGATGAAGCAGAGCAGCGCCTGAGATCCGACGACAGCCGCCATCAGCGCCAGCCCGGATGACAGGACGAGGCCCGGCACCATCAGCACCACCAGCCCGATCAACGCAGCCCCGCTCGCCTTGAGCACAAGCGCGGCACCACCTTGCGCGTTCAGGGACGCCGTGGCCAGACTGGACACCGCCGCGAACGGAACCCCCAGCAGCGCGACGCGGGTCAGCTGGGCGATCTGTTCCACCTGATCGAGCGTCATCGCGCCCCGAAAGAACAGGATCGACACGACAGGCCGCGCAAGGACGATGCCGAGGGCGGCAACGAGCGATGCGAGCATGAGCGCAAGTCTCAGCCGCGACACCAGATCGCGGTGCGCGCCCTGCGCGTCGCCTGCTCCGAAATAGCCGCTCAGCCGCGAGAGCGCGACAGTCCCAATCGTGGTGATCAGGATACCAAGCGGGAGTTCGACAAGCTTTTGTGCGTAGTTGAACATCGCCACGCTGCCCGTGCCGATCAGCGATGACGCCGCGCGCACCAATGCGGACGGCGCGAGCGTGAGTGCGCTCGCCGCAATACCAGCCAGAAAGGTGGTGACGAACCGCCAATCGATGACCGGTTGCGCCGCCGGACGCCAGAACAGCCGGGGGAGGACGGCAATCTGAGCCGCCAACCGCATGGCTGCGCCAGTGCAGATGGCGACCGCCAGCACCACGAGCCCGTCGCCTCGATTCAGCAGCAGCGCGCTGATCAGCGCCAGATTGAAAATGAGCGTTCCCAGACCGGAAACAAAAAACCGTTCTTCCGCAGCAAGATAGGCCGCCACAATACCGGATAGAGCTGCGAGCGGAATCGACGCTGCAACCAGCGCGGCAGTGGTGCCTGCAATCCGATCCCCTTCGGCAACGATCCCCGGTGCGAAAACCGCAAAGATCCCGCCCGGCCAGATCATGATCATCCCGGCGAGGGCAAGCGTCAGCATCATCGCCGCCGCGCATGCCTCCCAAGCCAGCCGCGCGCCCTCGGGCGCAGCAAGCATCTTCAGGCGCGGAACCAGCGCGGCGCTCAGCCCGCCCGACAGCAGAAGGTTGACGAGCAGATCAGGCAAAGCAAGCAGCACGAAGACAATATCGGCATCGCGCGACGCGCCAAACCGTTCGGCGAGAACGATTTCGCGACCAAGGCCCGATAGTCGACCGGCCATCAGGGCGAGGGCAAGCCCGCCGCCAGCGCCAAATGCCGTTGCGCCGATCCGGCTCAGAAAGCGCATATCACCGCACGACAGACACTGATCCGGCTGCGTTCCCCCGCGAGGCTTCGATCTCGCGAATAATCCGCCATGCCTCCACCCGGTTGGCTTCCAGCGCAACTGGCCCGGCGGCAATAAAGTCTCGCTCGCATTGACGCAGCAGCTCGACTTCCCGGCCAAAATCCATATCGGCACGGATCTCCGCCTCGGTCTCAAGCTGGCGATGGAAAGTGCGCGATAGAATAGCAGCGCTCGAGCCCAGGCGGACATGCTCGCCGATCAGTCTGCGCGCAGGCAGCAATCCCTCGTCTACCCGAGCCAGCCCCCCGATACCGAACGGCTTGCCAACCCGGACAAGTTGTTCCGCCATGACATCGATGAGCCCCATGGCAAGAGGCGAAAACATGAATGCATGCCCAAGATCGAGGCTAAGGTCGTTGAGGCCAATATGCACTTCATCGACCTGCGGCAGCGCTGCACATGCTCCGATCTCACGCATCGCCTCCTTCGTTTCGGCAAGGATGCACAGGCGACACCGGCCATCGATCATACGACCGAAGTTCTCGACCTCCGCCACACTGCGGTACATCGGGAGCATCAGGATATCAGCGCCACTGGCAATCGTATCATCGATCTCGGCGGCAGAGCCGGCATGAACCGGGTTCAGCCGGACCATCAACTCTGTGTCCGGAACCGCTTCACGAACGGCGACCACGTCGGAGAGAGAATGGCGGCTGATAACAGTATTCAGATGGCCTTGACGCTCGACCTTTCCCATCAGTTCAAGATCGACGAAAATCCGGTCGACGCCATTTGCGACCGCAAAACGGGCCAAGGCAGGAGATTTGGTAATCAGAAAAAAGCGCACGTCAGAGCCTTGCCAACCGCATATTTCTATGGCCGCTCATGGCCGGTTTCCAATCACCGCACAAGCGGCCCGGCTTCATCCCATATACGCCGTCGCCTCAATCCTCAGGCCCCAGCGCCGGGTCGAGGTCGCGCGGGCGGACGAAGCGGGTGAGGCGGGCGGTGCCGGGGGCGAGCGTGCTCCACGGCCCGTCAAACTCGATCTCGGCAAGGGCGGCGGTCGGGTATTTCTGCTCGACCGCATCGCGCAGCGCGTCGCCGGCGCGGTCGGGGACCAGCATCAGCACCAGATCCTCCAGCCCCGGATTGTGCCCGGCGAGCAGCAGCGACTGCGCGTCGGCCGGGGCCTCGCGCACCACGTCGAGCAGCGCCACGCACGACGCCAGATAGACGCGCCGGTCCCACACCGGGCGCAGCTTGGCACCATAGCCGTCCCAGACGCCGTCCAGCGTTTCGATCACGCGCACGGCGGGCGAGGCGATGACATAGTCAAAAGCCAGCCCCTCGGCGCGCATGTGGCGGCCGATGGTCTGCGCCGCCTTCAGCCCGCGCGCGTTGAGCGGCCGGTCGAAATCCCGCTGCACGGAATCGTCCCAGCTCGACTTGGCGTGGCGCAGCAGCGTCAGGCGGGTCATCGTCGCTCCGTCAGCACATTTCCGGTCGCGCCATGCCCGACTTCTGTGACCGATGAAAGACGTGATCGCACCGCCGCCACCGCCTCCGCCAGCCCCAGCCGCCGCACCGGGGTGCCCGGCGGAAAGGCGGTCAGCAGCCTGGACGGCATCGCGCCCGACAGGAGGACGAACACCCCCCGGTCATCGCCCCGGCGGATCAGCCGGCCAAAGGCCTGGGCCAGCCGCGCTTTGACCGCCCGGTCCTCATAGGCGCTGCCGCCGCCCGCCAGCTTGCGCGCGGCGTGAAGGACGCTGGGCTTGGACCAGGGCACGCCTTCCATCACCACCAGCCGCAGCGAAAATCCGGGCACGTCGACGCCGTCGCGCAGCGCATCGGTGCCGAGCAGCGAAGCGGCGGGATCGTCGCGGAAAATGTCGACGAGCGTGCCGGTGTCGATCGGATCGACATGCTGGGCGTAAAGCGGCAACCCGTCGCGCGCCAGCCGGTCGGCGATCCGGGCATGGACGCCGCGCAGCCGCCGGATCGCGGTGAACAGCCCCAGCGTCCCGCCCCCCGCCGCGCCGATCAGCGCGGCATAGGCCCCGGCAAGGGCGGCGACATCGCCTTTTTTGACATCGGTGACGACCAGCACTTCGGCCTGCGCCGGATAGTCGAACGGGCTGGGCGCTTCGAACCGCGCGGCGGCGCGCGGCAGATGCGGCACCCCGGCGCGCGCCTCGGCCGCCGCCCAGTCGCCATTGCTGAGCGTCGCCGATGTCACGATCACGCCGTGCGCGGGTTTGAGCACCAATTCGGCCAGCGGCCGGCTGGGGTCGAGCCAGTGGCGGTGGATGCCGATATCATATTCGCGCCCCTCGGCCCGGTCGACGGCCAGCCAGTCGACGAAATCGCCATCGGCGGGGCCACCCACCCGGCCGAGCAGGGCGATCCAGGCGGCGAGCGTTTCGACCCGCCAGCCAAGGCTGGCAATCGCGCCCTCAATCCGCGCCCGCGCCGGGCCGTCGAGCCAGTCGGGCGCATCGGCCATCACCGCTTCCAGCCGCCGCCCGAGCTGCACAAGCGGCCGGTGCAGCGCCTCGAGCGCGGCCGCCGCCTCGCCCGCCGCCTCGACCAGCGCGCCACCCGGCTCGGCCAGCTCGGTTTCGAGCGCATAGCCGGCATCCTCGCCCTCGGCCCGGGCATAGACGGTCGCGCGCACCGCCGCGAGCAGCCGCTCGACCGCCCCGAACGGCGCGCCTTCGGCCAGCCGCCCCAGCCAGCCATCGGACGGCAGGGCAAGCGCGGCACTGGCCGCCGCCGCAATCGCCGCCGCCCCTTCGGCGTCATAGCCGGCAACGTCCGACAGCCGCGCCGCCAGCCCGCGCCGCCGGCCGCGCGACCCGCTTTCGGGGCCGGTCACCCAGCGGCGCAGCTCGATCGCCTCCTGCCCGCTGAGCACGGTTGAAAACATCGCATCGGCGGCATCGAACAGATGATGCCCCTCATCGAACACCAGCCGGGTCGGGCGGCTGGCGGCTTCGCGCCCGCGCGCGGCATTGACCATCACCAGCGCGTGGTTGGCGACGACGATATCGGCATCCGCGCTCGCCCGCGCGGCGCGTTCGATGAAGCATTTGCGGTAATGCGGGCAGCCGGCGAAAATGCATTCGCCGCGCCGGTCGGTCAGCGCGGTCGCCCCGGCGCGGCGGAACAGGGTCGGCAGCCAGCCGGGCAGATCGCCGCCCACCATGTCGCCATCCTTGGAATAGCCGGCCCAGCGCGCGACCAGCTGCGCAAACACCGCCGCGCGGCCGGCAAAGCCGCCCTGCAACGCATCTTCCAGATTGAGCAGGCAGAGATAGTTTTCCCGCCCCTTGCGCACCACCATCCGGCGGCGGCGCACCGCCGGGTCGGGATAGAGCCGCTCCCCTTCGCGGTCGAGCTGGCGCTGGAGCGCCTTGGTGTAGGTCGACACCCACACCGCGCCGTCCGCCGCCTCCGCCCAGAGCGAGGCCGGCGCGAGATAGCCAAGCGTCTTGCCGATGCCCGTCCCCGCTTCGGCCAGCAACAGCGCCGGCGCATCGGGGGCCGGGCGCGGGCCGAACGCGGCGGCGGCGGCGCGGGCGTAAGCGCGCTGGCCAGGACGCGGCTCCGCGCCGCTGCCGGTCAGCTCCTCCAGCCGGTCCTCGGCGGCGGCGGGCGGGACATGGATGGTGCGCGGCGCGGCGCGCGGCGGGCGCTCCTCCCATTCGGGCAGGCGGCTGAACAGCCAGCGCTCGGCGGTCTCGGGCCGGGCGAGGTGGCGGCCGATCGCCGCCGCCCAGGGCCAGCGCAGCCGCCCCAGCGCCTGCAACGCCGTCCACGCCCCCTCGCGCTCCGCCCAGCCGGGCTGGGCCATGCGGTCGATCAGCGCCGCCGCCGCCTCGCGCAGAAACCCGGCCGCCCGATCCTCGGTGGCCGGCGGCGACAGGTCGAGCGCGCGCGCCAGCCCCGGCGGCGTCGGCACTGCAAAGCGCGCCGGATGGACAAAGGCGAACAGTTCGAGCAGATCCAGCCCCGACAATTCGGGATAGCCCAGCCGGGCGGCCATCAGCGGCGAATTGAGCAGGATGACCGGCGTGTCGGCGGCAAGCGCAATCGCCTCGCCCCGGCCGATCCGACGCGGCGCGCCATCGTCATCGGCAAGCCAGATGCCGGCATGGCTTGCGTGCAGCGCCGGATAGGGCAAAGAGGCCATCATTCCCCCTTAGGCGAACCAGGAACGAAAGGGCAACAAGAGTGAATGACCTGCGCGCAGCCGCGATGACGTCCAAGGCATGGCCGTTCGAAGAGGCGCGCAAGCTTCTGAAACGCTATGAAGCCGCCCCGCCCGCCAAGGGCCATGTGCTGTTCGAAACCGGCTATGGCCCGTCGGGCCTGCCGCATATCGGCACGTTCAACGAAGTGCTGCGCACGACGATGGTGCGCCACGCCTTTGCCGCGCTGTCGGACCTGCCGACCCGCCTGATCGCCTTTTCCGACGACATGGACGGGCTGCGCAAGGTGCCGGACAATGTTCCCAATCCCGACATGCTGCGCGCCCATCTGGGCAAGCCGCTGACCCGCATCCCCGATCCGTTCGGCAAATATGAGAGCTTTGCGCATCACAACAATGCGATGCTGCGCGCGTTCCTCGACCGGTTCGGTTTCGAATATGAGTTCGCGTCCTCGACCGATTACTATACCGGCGGCCGGTTCGACGACGCGCTGCGCGCGGTGCTGCGCCATTATGGCGCGATCATGGACGTGATGCTGCCGACGCTGCGCGCCGAGCGCCGCGCCACCTATTCGCCGGTGCTGCCGATCAGCCCCAAATCGGGCGTGGTGCTGCAGGTGCCGGTCGAGGTGATCGACGCCGAGGCCGGGCTGATCGCGTTCGAGGATGAGGGCGAACGCATCGTCCAGAGCGCGCTCGGCGGCCTGTCCAAGCTGCAATGGAAGGTCGACTGGGCGATGCGCTGGGTCGCGCTCGACGTCGATTATGAAATGGCCGGCAAGGACCTGATCGATTCGGTCACCCAGTCGTCGCGCATCGCGCGGGTGCTGGGCGGGCGGCCGCCCGAGGGCTTCAATTACGAGATGTTCCTCGACGAAAAGGGCGAGAAGATCTCCAAGTCCAAGGGCAATGGGCTGAGCCTCGACCAGTGGCTGACCTATGGGCCGGAAGAAAGCTTGGCCTTTTTCGCCTATCGTGAGCCCAAAAAGGCCAAGCAGCTGCATTTCGGCGTGATTCCGCGCGCGGTCGACGAATATTGGCAGTTCCGCGAAAAATATCCGTCGCAGCCGATCGAACAGCAGCTGGGCAACCCGGTCCACCACATCCATGACGGCAAGGTGCCGGCGGAAACGCTGCCGGTCAGCTTCGGCCTCTTGCTCAATCTGGTCAGCCTGCCGGGCGTGGGCGACCGCGACACGCTGTGGGGTTTTCTGCGCCGCTACGATCCGGCGCTGTCGCCCGAGGCGAACCCGGCGCTCGACCGGCTGGTCGGCCATGCGGTTGCCTATGGTCGCGATTTCGTCGCCGCGACGCTGATCCGCCGCGCCCCGAGCGCTGAGGAACGCGCCCAGCTGGCCGAGCTGGATGCCGCGCTGGCCCGCTTCGCCGAACAGGGCTTTGGCGATGTCGAGCCCACCCAGGCGATCCAGGATCAGGTCTATGAGATCGGCAAGGCCCATTACGGCAAGGAAGGGCTGCGCAGCTGGTTCCAGGCGCTGTACGAGACGCTGCTCGGATCGAGCCAGGGCCCGCGCATGGGCAGCTTCTTTGCGCTCTACGGCATCGAGAACAGCCGCAAGCTGATCGCCGAGGCGCTGGCGGGGTAGTTTCGCGCTGCGGCGCGCGGCGGGTTGTGTGTTGCGCGCCTCTCGGCAGGTTGTTTGTTGCGCGCCTTCCGGCGCGGGGGCGGCACCGGCCCGCACCCCCACCCGGCCTCCCACAGTGTATTCTGCCGTTGGGAGGCCGGGCGGGGGTGCGGGCCGGTGCCGTTCTTCCCAGCTAACAACTCCCGGCGCCGTCGCGCAGCGCGACGGCGCCGGGCACATCCCCGCCTCAGCCGGCCTTTTTCGCCGCGATCCAGGCGTCGATCTTCTTTTCGAGGATCGCCATCGGCAGCGCCCCGGTCATCAGCACCTGGGCGTGGAAATCGCGCACGTCGAACTTCGGCCCCAGCTGCGCCTGCGCCTTGGCCTTGAGCCGCGAGATGGTGAGCTGGCCGATCTTGTAGGCGAGCGCCTGACCGGGAATGGCGATATAGCGTTCGACCTCGGCCGTCGCTTCGGTGCGGCTCATGCCCGAATTGGCGAGCATGTAGTCAATCGCCTGATCGCGCGTCCACCCCTTGGCATGGATGCCGGTGTCGACCACCAGCCGCATCGCGCGCAGCATCTCGTCGTCAAGCCCGCCAAACCGCTGATAGGGGTCGCTTTCCATCCCCAGTTCCGCCCAGAGCTGTTCGGCATAAAGCCCCCAGCCCTCGGCATAGGCGGTGTTGCCGCCAAAGCGCATGAACGCCGGCAGAGCCTCATTTTCCTGCGCCAGCGCGATCTGGAAATGATGGCCCGGCGCGCCTTCGTGCAGATAGAGCGTTTCCATGCCGACGACCGAGCGCGACGGCAGGTCATAGGCGTTGAAATAGAAGATGCCCGGCCGGCTGCCATCGGGCGATCCGGGCTCATAGGAGCCGCCGGCCGAGTTCTTCTCGCGATACGGCTCGTAATAGCGGATTTCGAGCGGCGTCTTGGGGATGGTCGAAAACTGCTCGCGGATGCGCTGGTCGACGCGCTTGCCGATCGCGTAAAAGCCCTGAAGATAGCTTTCCCGGTCGGCGGGGCGGAAGCGCGGATCGGTGCGCAGATGCTCGAAGAACTGCGGCAGCGTGCCGGCGAAACCCACCTTGATGCGGATCGCGTCCATCTCGCCCTTGATGCGGGCGACCTCGGCCAGGCCGATATCGTGCACCTGATCCGCCGTCATCTCCAGCGTGGTGTTGCTGGTGATCAGATAGTCGTAAAGCGCCTTGCCGCCCTTCATATGGACAAGGCCGACGCCGTCGCGCGCAACCGGGCGATATTCGTTCTTCAGGAAATCGCGCAGGCGCACATAAGCGGGCAGGATCTGGTCGCGGATCATCGCCGCGGTCGCCGCGCGCAGCCGCGCCTGATCGGCGGCGCTCACATCCTGCGGAAACGCCTTGACCGGCAGATAGAAGGTCGAGTCCTCGACGCCCTGCGCGATCTGCAGGTCGAGCTGGCCGATCACATTGTCGACGACCAGCCGGGGCTGGACGACGCCCGAGGCCATGCCGCGCCGGAACAGCGCCACCGACCGGTCGAGCAGCGCGACATAATCGCGGTGCCGGGCGAGGTTGTTCTCATAATCCTTGACCGTCTTGAACGGGGCCGCGCCCTTGCCCGAGGCCAGCCCCGGATAAAAGACGTGAAAGCCGAAGAAATGATCGACCGGGCGGACCTGGGTGAGCGCCAGCAGCTCTGGCGACAGGCTGCGCAGCGTGTCGCGCGTCTGCCATTCGAACACGTCATAGGCGATCTGGTTGACCGGGGTCAGCGCCGCGCGGTCGATGCCGCGCAGCCGGGCGAGATCCTGTTCAGCCGCGCGGCGCAGCGCATCATACCAGCGGTCGTCGCCGAAATCGCCGAGCCGGTCGGCATAGCGCATGTCGCCCCGGAACAGCGCCGAGATCGGGTTGAGCCTCAGGCTTTCCTCATCGCTGTCGGCGAACAGCCGCGTCAGCGCCGCATCGGCCGCCGAGGCTTTGGCGGCGGCAGGGGCCGCCTGTTCGCGCGCGGGTGCGGGTGCGGCCGCCGCCTGCCCGGCTGCCGCCAGCGCGAGTGCGGCCGAGGCAAGCAGCATGGACATACGCATCATTTTCTCTCCCTGAAACAACTGTATGATGTATATAAGACAGCCCGGCACGCTTTGGGAAGACCGTGCCGCGCCGGGCATGCGGCGTTGCACGCGCGCTTGCATGCCCCGCCCCCTTTTGCTTTGGGAAAAGCGCCATGACCGAGATCAACGAGCTTCAGCTCCGGGCGCTTGCCGCCATCGCCGCCGCGCCCACCCTTGAGGCGCTCGATGCCGAGCGCGTCGCGCTTGTGGGCAAGCAGGGCAGCGTCTCCGCGCTGCTGAAGACGCTGGGGGCGATGTCCCCCGAACAGCGGCAGGTGGAAGGACCGCGCATCAACGGCCTGCGCGAGACGGTGACCGCCGCGATCGCCGAACGCAAGGCGACGCTCGAGCAGCAGGCGCTCGACGCGCGGCTGGCCTCGGAACGGGTCGACCTGTCGCTGCCCGCGCCCGAGCGGCCGCGCGGCAGCATCCATCCGGTGTCCCAGGTGATGGACGAGCTGGCGGAAATCTTCGCCGATCTGGGCTTTGCCGTCGCCAGCGGCCCGGAGATCGAGGACGACTGGCACAATTTCACCGCGCTCAACATTCCCGAGACGCATCCGGCGCGGGCGATGCACGACACTTTCTATTTCCCCGACGCGCCCGATGCGGCGCGGCGGATGCTGCTGCGCACCCATACCAGCCCGGTGCAGATCCGCACGATGACGGCCGGAAAGCCGCCGATCCGCATCATCGCGCCGGGGCGGGTCTACCGGTCGGATTCGGATGCCACCCACACGCCGATGTTCCACCAGATCGAAGGGCTGGTGATCGATCGCGGCATCCATCTGGGGCATCTGAAATGGACGCTGGAGACGTTCCTCAAGGCGTTTTTCGAGCGCGACGACATCGTGCTGCGCCTGCGCCCCAGCTATTTCCCCTTCACCGAGCCGTCGGCCGAAGTCGATGTCGGCTTCACCTGGAAGGACGGCAAGCGCGTGATCGGCGGCAGCGGCGACGCGCCGGGCGGCGGCTGGATGGAGGTGCTGGGCAGCGGCATGGTCCACCGCCGGGTGATCGAGGCATGCGGCCTTGATCCGGATGAATGGCAGGGCTTTGCCTTTGGCACCGGCGTCGACCGGCTGGCGATGCTCAAATACGGGATGGATGATTTGCGCGCCTTTTTCGACGGCGATCTGCGCTGGCTGCGGCATTATGGCTTTGCCGCGCTCGACGTGCCCACGCTGAGCGGGGGAGTGGGCGCATGAAGTTCACCCTGAGCTGGCTCAAGGAGCATCTCGAAACCGACGCCGCGCTGGCCGACATCCTCGCCGCGCTGACGCGGATCGGGCTTGAGGTCGAGGGCGTGGAAAATCCGGCCGAGCGGCTGGCGGGCTTTCGCGTCGCCCGCGTGCTGACCGCCGCGCGCCACCCCCAGGCCGACAAGCTGCAGGTGCTGAGCGTCGATTGCGGCGATGGCCCGCTGCAGGTGGTGTGCGGCGCGCCCAATGCCCGTGCGGGCATGGTCGGCGTGCTCGGCCTGCCCGGTGCGGTGGTGCCGGCCAATGGCATGGAGCTGAAGGTCTCCGCCATTCGCGGCGTCGAGTCGAACGGCATGATGTGTTCGTCGCGCGAGCTGGAGCTGGGCGACGATCATGACGGCATCATCGAACTGCCCGAAACCGCGCCCATCGGCACCGGCTTTGCCGATTATGCCGGGCTGGACGATCCGGTGATCGACGTCGCGATCACGCCCAACCGGCAGGACTGCATGGGCGTGCGCGGCATTGCCCGCGATCTGGCGGCGGCGGGCCTTGGCACGCTCAAGCCGCTCGACGCGGTGGTCGCGGGTCTCCCCGCCATCGTGGCGCAGGGCGCGGGGCCGGACGTGCGCACCGACGATGCCGCCGGCTGCCCGGCATTTTACGCCCGCGCGGTGCGCGGCGTGACCAACGGCCCCTCGCCCGACTGGCTGCAACGCCGGCTGAAGGCGGTCGGGCAAAAGCCGATTTCGGCGCTGGTCGACATCACCAACTTCGTGATGCTGGGGCTGGGGCGGCCGCTGCATGTCTATGACATGGCAAAACTGTCGGGCGGGCTGGTCGCGCGCAAGGCGCGGGACGGCGAAAGCGTGCTCGCGCTCAACGGCAAAACCTATGCGCTGACCGACGGCATGACGGTGATCGCCGATCCTGCCGGCGTCCATGATATCGGCGGCATCATGGGCGGCGAACATTCGGGCTGTGCCGACGACACCCGCGACGTGCTGATCGAATGCGCCTATTTCGATCCCGAACATATCGCCCGCACCGGCCAGGCGCTGATGCTGACCAGCGATGCCCGCACCCGGTTCGAACGCGGCGTCGATCCGGCGTTTCTGGACGAGGGGCTGGATATCGCGACCCGGCTGGTGCTGGCGCTGTGCGGCGGCACGGCAAGCGAGGCCACGCGCAGCGGCACGCCGCCGCTTTCGGCCCGGGTGATCGGCTATGACCCGACGCTGGCCGAAACGCTGGGCGGCATGGCGGTGCCGGCCGCGCGCCAGATCGAGATTCTTGAAAGCCTGGGTTTTGTCGTCCAGCCTCTCGACGGCAATGGCGATCCGGTCGATCCGGATGGCGGGTTCGAGGATCTGCGCGTCACCGTGCCGAGCTGGCGGCGCGATATCGACGGCCCGGCCGATCTGGTCGAGGAGGTGATCCGCATCGCCGGGATCGATCATGTGCCTTCGACGCCGCTGCCGCGCGCCGAAGGCGTCGCCCGGCCGACCGCCAGCCCCGAACAGCTGGTCGAGCGGCGGGTGCGGCGCACCGCGGCGGCGCGCGGGCTGAACGAGGCGATCACCTGGTCGTTCCTGTCGGAGGCCGAGGCCGGGGCGGTGGGCGGCGGCGCATGGTTGCTCGCCAACCCGATCAGCGAGGATCTGAAGGTGATGCGCCCGTCGCTGCTGCCCGGCCTGCTGGGGGCGGCGCGGCGCAACATCGACCGGGGGCTGAAGAGCGTCAGGCTGTTCGAACTGGGGCGGCGCTATCTGGCCGATGGCGAGCGGCTGACCCTGGGCTTTGTGCTCGCCGGCGAGCGCGTGGCGCGCGGCTGGGCGAGCGGCCGGGCGCAGCCCTTCGATGCGTTCGATGCCAAGGCCGAGGCGATGGCGCTGCTCGATGCCGCGGGGGCCCCGGTCGACAATCTGCAGGTGATGGGCGAGGCCGGCGACAGCTATCATCCCGGCCAGTCGGCAACGCTGCGGCTTGGCCCGAAAACCGTGCTGGCGGCGTTCGGCGCGCTGCATCCGGCGCTGGCGCGGCGGTTCGATCTGGCGGTGCCGGTGGTGGCGGGCGAAATCTATCTGGACGCGGTGCCGGCACGGCGCGGCGCGACCCGCCAGCGCCCGGCCTATCAGCCCCCGGCACTGCAGGCGGTGACGCGCGATTTCGCGTTCATCGCCCCGGCCGAACTGGCGGCCGATGCGCTGGTGCGCGCGGTGCGCGGAGCGGACAAGGCGCGGATCACCGCCGCGCGGCTGTTCGATCTTTTCACCGGCACCGGCGTGCCCGAGGGGCAGAAATCGCTGGCGGTCGAAGTGACGCTGCAACCGGCGGACAAGAGCTTCACCGACGAGGATCTGGCCGGCATTTCGGCGCGGATCGTGGCGGCGGCGGCCAAGCTGGGCGCGACGCTGCGCGCCTGATCGGCGGGGCCGCAACAGGGCGTGGACAAGCGCGCGGTCACGCGGCCATGATCCGCGCATGATCGCCCGTTCGTCCCGCCCCGCGCGCACCCGCCGCGCGCTGATCGCTGCCCTTGCCCTGCTGGTGTCGGCCTGTGGCGGCGGGGGCGGTTCCGGGGGGCAGGCTGGCGGCGGAGAGGTTGGCGGCGGGCAGACCGGCGGGGGCACGCCGCTGCCGCCGCCGACCGCCGCCAATTGCACCCTGTCCGACCGGCAGCTCTGGGCGCGGTCGGTGATCGATGAATGGTATCTCTATCCCGAAACCCTGCCCGGCGGGCTGTCGCCTGCAGGCTTTGTGAGCGTGCAGGCCTATATTGATGCGCTGACCGCCACCGCGCGCGCACAGGGGCGGGACCGGTTCTTCACCTATGTCACCTCGATTGCCGAGGAAAACGCCTTTTTCGCGCAGGGCACGACCGCCGGTTTCGGGATCAGGCTCCAGTCCGATCCGACCGCGCGGCAGGTGACGATCATCGAAGCCTATGAGGGGGCGCCCGCGCTCGCCGCCGGGCTGGACCGGGGCGACCGGATCGAGGCGATCGGCACCGCGCCGGATGCGCTGACCCCGGTCGGCGAGCTGTTCGCGCGCGGCGGCGCGGCGGCGGTCACCGATGCGCTGGGGCCGAACACCGCCGGGCTGGTGCGCACGCTGCGCGTATCGGGTCCGGCGGGCACGCGCACCGTGACCGTCACCAAGGCGGCGTTCGACATTCCGCCGGTCTCAAGCCGCTATGGCGTGCAGATCCTGTCCGATGGCGGGCGGCAGGTGGGTTATCTCAACCTGCGCACCTTCATCTCCTCTGCCGATGCGCCGCTGCGCCAGGCCTTTGCCCGCTTCCGCGCCGCCGGGGTCACCGATCTGGTGATCGACCTGCGCTACAATGGCGGCGGGCTGCTGAGCATTGCCGAGCTGTTCGGCGATCTGCTCGGCCGCAACCGCTTCGCCTCCGATGTGTTCGGCCAGACCGTCTACCGGCCGGAAAAGGCGGCGAACAACCGCACCCGGCGGTTCCAGCCGGCCGCAGAGGCGGTCGCGCCCACCCGCATCGCCTTCATCACCACCGGCTCCTCGGCCTCGGCGAGCGAGGTCGTGATCAACGCGATGATCCCCTATCTCGGCAGCAACATCGCGCTGGTCGGCGCCAACAGCTTCGGCAAGCCGGTCGGGCAGATCGCGCTGGACCGCGCGGCCTGTGACGACCGGCTGCGCGTGCTGGCCTTCTCGACCCGCAACGCGGCGGGATCGGACAATTATTTCAGCGGCCTTGCGGGGGTGGTGCCGAACAGCTGTCAGGCGGCCGACGACACCGCCCGGCCGCTCGGCGACCGCAACGAAGCCTCGCTGCGCACCGCGCTCGACTTCATCGCCGGCCGCCCCTGCACGCCGATTGCGACCGGCCAGCAGGCCCGTTCGCTCGCCGCCGCGCGTGCCGCCGCCGAACCGCTGCGGCCTGCGACGCCCAGCGCCGCCCAGCTGGAGCTGCCGGGCCTGTTCTGAACCCCGGCGGGTCCGGGCCACCGGGTCTTCAACCCGA
Source organism: Sphingomonas sp. URJC2 (assembly GCF_059803575.1). Classification (NCBI taxonomy): domain Bacteria; kingdom Pseudomonadati; phylum Pseudomonadota; class Alphaproteobacteria; order Sphingomonadales; family Sphingomonadaceae; genus Sphingomonas; species Sphingomonas sp. URJC2. Next base: position 34,971 of record NZ_JAPFGX010000003.1, on the reverse strand, counting down.
CTTGACCATGCTCTATCCCCCCACCAGCCCGTGGGCGAGCAGCGCATTGGCGGTGGCGGCGACATCCTCGGGCGTCCGGTCAGCGCCCAGCACGCCGAACCGCAGCCCCAGAAACACGTTCATCCCCATGATCGCCCAGGCGACGACCTCGGCATCGGGGACGCGCAGATCGCCGCGCCGTTCGGCCTCGCCCAGCCGGGCGGCGATGCGGTCGGCGGTGTTCTGGTAGTGCGCGCGGTAGCTGTCGGGATCGACGAACTCGGCCTCGTCGATGATCCGGTAGATTTCCTTGTGCGCGCGCACAAAGCCCAGAAAGCTTGCAAGGCCCGCGCGTTCGGCGGCCAGCCCGTCCGGGGCGGCGGCGATCGCCGGGGCGACATGGTCGCGCACCTGGGCCGACATGTCGCGCACCAGCGCGCGGAACACTTCCTCTTTCGAGTTGAAATAGGTGTAGAAGGTGCCGAGCGCGACGCCCGCACGCTGGGTGATATGGGTGATGCCGGTATCGTGAAAGCCGCGCGCGCCAAACTCCGCCGCCGCCGCATCGAGGATCGCGCGCAGCGTCTTGCGGCCGCGCGCGGTGCGCGGCGTCTTGTCGGTCACGCCCGGTGCGGCATCGGTTCCCGCAGCCCCGGCCTGCGCGCCGCCCGCCGCTGAAGCCGTGCCTGCTGCCGCGACTGTTGCCGCGCCGCTACGCCTGCCGGCCATTTTCCCTCTCCTGCCGCGTCAAAGTTGAAACCCGGTTCAGGTTTCAGTATAGGCGTGGGCGGACCGGGCGCAAGTCATGCCGAAATGACCGCCCGCAGGAGGGGAAGATGCCAATGAACCGGATGTCGTCGCGCGCGCTGTTTCTGCTGGGGGCGGGGATGCAGGCGCTCGTTTCCGCACCGCTTGCCGCGCAGCAGGTCGAGCCGCCGGCCGGGGTCAGCGATCTGGGCGACATCACGGTGACCGCGCGGCGGCGCGAGGAAAGCCTGCTCGACGTGCCGATCGCCATCACCTCCTTCTCCGGCGCGACGCTGGAGCGGACGGGCGCGATCGACATCACCGAAATCTCCGACGTGACGCCCAACGTCACGCTGGAAGTGTCGCGCGGCACCAACACCACGCTCACCGCCTTCATCCGCGGCGTCGGCCAGCAGGATCCGGTGGCCGGGTTCGAAGCGGGCGTCGGCCTTTACCTCGACGATGTCTATCTGAACCGCCCGCAGGCGGCGGTGCTCGACATTTATGACGTCGAACGGATCGAGGTGCTGCGCGGGCCGCAGGGCACGCTTTATGGCCGCAACACCATCGGCGGCGCGATCAAATATGTGACGCGCGACCTCAATCCCGACGAGGCCGAGGCGCGGGTGCGCGGCAATGCCGGCAATTTCGACCAGTTCGATCTGGTCGCGACGGCGAGCACGCCGCTCAGCCAGGATTTCCGGCTGGGCGCGTCGATCGGCCGGTTCAGCCGGGGCGGGTTCGGGGAGAATCTCGTCAACGGGCTGGAAAACTATAACAAGGACATCTGGGCGATGCGCGCCAATGCCGAATTCGGCCGGCGTGGCGATTTCTTCCTGCGCATCGTCGGCGATTATACGCGCGACCGTTCCAACCCGCGCAACGGCCACCGGCTGATCCCCGGCCTGCTGTCAGGCGCGCCGGTGCTTGACGACGTGTTCGACACCCGCGCCGGGCTGACCCGCCCGACCCAGGATGTGAAGGCATATGGCCTGTCGGGCACCGCCGAATGGACGCTGAACGAGACGGTCACGCTCAAGAACATCATCGCCTGGCGGCAGGACCGCAGCCAGACCCCGATCGATTTCGACAGCCTGCCCGCCGCCGATGTCGATGTCCCCGCCATCTACCGCAACCGGCAATTCTCGAACGAATTCCAGGTGCTGTATGAAGGCGAAAAGCTGCAGGGGATCCTGGGTGCCTATTATCTGAACGCGCGGGCGCGCAACATTTTCGATGTCGTGCTGGCGACCACCAACCCGGTGTTCCTGCCCGGGCTGAGCGCCTCGACCTCGGGCGATGTGCGCACCAGGACCTGGGCGATCTTCGGCGATTTCACCTATGCGCTGAGCGATCAGGTGTCGCTGTCGGTCGGCGGGCGCTACACCTCCGACGAGCGGCGCGCCCGCGTCATCCGCGCCAATCTGCTGGGCGGCCCGTCGCCCGAACTGGGCGGCCAGGGCGTGCAGCTCGGCGCGCGGACCTCGGACTTCACCGGCGCCGAAACCTTCAAGCAGTTCACGCCGCGCGCCTCGATCAGCTGGAAGCCGAGCGAGGATCACACCCTCTATGCCTCCTATCAGAAGGGCTTCAAGGGCGGCGGCTTCGACCCGCGCGGCCTGTCGACCGCAGCGCCCGACCTCAATGGCAACGGCACGCGCGAGGCGTCGGAAATCTTCGACTATTTCCTGTTCGTTCCCGAAAAGGTGAACAGCTATGAACTGGGCTGGAAGGCGTCGATGCTCGACGATCGGCTGCGCTTCGCGCTCGCCGGCTTCTATGCCGATTACAGCGATGTGCAGGTGCCGGGCTCGGTGGGCGCGGTCATTGGCGGGGTGCCGACCTTTGTCGGCGTGACCACCAATGCCGGCAAGGCGACGTTCAAGGGCGTCGAGCTGGAAATGCAGGCCGGGCTGGCCCGCGACTTTGCGGTGGGTGGCGACCGGCTGAATTTCTCCGGCACGCTCGGCTGGATCGATGCGCAATATGACGAGTTCATCACCAACGTCCCCGGGCGCGGGCCGGTCGATGTCGCCGATTTCCGGCGCATCCAGAACACGCCCGAATGGACGCTGTCGGGGTCGCTCGATTACAATGTGCCGCTGGCCGGCGGGCTGTTCACCGCGCTCACCAGCCTGTCCTATCGCAGCAAGACCTTCCAGTTCGAAACGCCCAGCCCGTTCCTCGACCAGCCGGGCTATGCGCTGTGGGACGCGAGTCTGGTGTGGACCAGCAAGGATCAGCGCTACACGATCGGTGCGCATGTGAAGAACATCACCAACCAGCGCTACATCGTCGCCGGCTATCAGTTCCTTGCCACCGATCCGGTCACCGGCGTGCCGACCCGCACCGCGGCGGGCGCGGTGGTGCCCAGCCTTGGCCGCGAGGGCGTGGCCACCGCCTTTTACGGCAATCCGCGCCAGGCATTCGTGTCGTTCGGCGTGAAGTTCTGATGCCGTCGCCCCCGGCCCCCACGGGCCGGGGGCAGGCATGTTCCCATAGTCGCTGGTATTGCGGCCCGGCCCAAAGCGGCCCTACCCGGCCTTAATCCGGCCGGCTGAGCAGGAACACCGCATGTTCGGCGCGGAAGTTCGCCGCCGCCGCGCTGGTCAGGCTGTCGCCCGACAGGAACCAGCTGCCCTCCACCACCAGCCCGCGCGCGGCGACAAGGGCGCGGAAATCGTCGATCGTGACATGGTGGATGTTGGGCGTTTCATACCATTGCAGCGGCAACAGCCGCGTCACCGGCATCCGCCCGCCCCAGAGCAGCGACAGCCGCACCCGCCAATGCGCGAAATTGGGGAAGGACACGAACGCCCGCCGCCCGATCCGCACCAGCTGGTCGAGCACCAGATCGGGCCGCCGCGTCGTCTGCAAGGTCTGGCTGAGGATCGCATAGTCGAACGCCCCGGCCGGATAATCGACCAGATCGACATCGGCATCGCCCTGCATCACCGACAGGCCGCGCGCCACCGCGGCGGCGACATTGGCGGGATCAAGCTCCAGCCCGCGCGCATCGACGCCGCGCGTGTCGCGCAGCGCCGCCATCAGCGCGCCGTCGCCGCAGCCAATGTCGAGCACCCGCGTGCCGCGCGCGACATTGGCGGCGATGATCGCCAGATCGGGGCGCAGCGCCGTCATTCCCCCGCCCTCAGAAACCCGTCGACGATGCGGTTCATCTCCGGCGCGTCGAGCAGAAAGGCGTCATGGCCGAACGGGCTGGACAGCTCGACACAGCTGACCGCCGCGCCCGCGGCGTTGAGCGCATGCGCGATCGCCCGGCTTTCGGCGGTCGGATACAGCCAGTCGGTGTCGAAGCTGATCAGGCAGAACCGCGCCGCGCTGCCGCGAAACGCCTCGGCCAGCCGCCCGCCATGATCCTCGGCCAGATCGAAATAATCGAGCGCGCGGGTGATGTAGAGATAGGAGTTCGCATCGAACCGGTCGGTGAAGCTCAGCCCCTGATGGCGCAGATAGCTTTCGACTTGGAAATCGGCGTCGAAGCCGAAGCTCTTGGCCCCGTCCGGCTTGTCGGGCCGGCCCTGCAGGCGGCGGCCGAATTTCTCGGTCAGCCCGGCTTCGGACAGATAGGTGATGTGCGCGGCCATGCGCGCGACCGCCAGCCCCGAGGTCGGCGGATCGCCGCTGGCGTAATAATCGCCGCCGCGCCAGCGCGGATCGGCCATGATCGCCTGACGCCCGACCTCGTGAAAGGCGATGTTCTGCGCCGAATGGCGCGCGGCCGAGGCGATCACCACCGCCGCCTCGACCCGCGCGGGATAGGTGGCGGCCCAGCTGAGCGCCTGCATCCCGCCCATCGACCCGCCAACCACGGCGCGCAGCCGGGCGATGCCGAGATGATCGAGCAGCGCCGCCTGCGCGCGCACCATGTCGCGGATAGTGATCACCGGAAACCGCATCGCATAGGGCGTGCCGGTCGCCGGATCGACGCTCGCCGGGCCGGTCGAGCCCATGCACGACCCGAGCACATTGGCGCACACGATCAGATGCCGCTCCGGATCGACCGGCTTGCCGGGGCCGACCATGCGCGTCCACCAGCCCGGCTTGCCGGTGCGCGGATGCGGCGAGGCGACATGCTGATCGCCGGTCAGCGCATGGCAGATCAGGATCGCGTTGCTGCCCGCCGCATTCAGCCGGCCATGGGTTTCATAGGCGATCTCGATCTCGCCAAGCGTCGCGCCGCTGTCGAGCGGGAACGGGCCGGGCAGGCGCAGCTGGCGGGACAGGCCGAAACGGGCATCGTCGCTCATGCGCGCCGCTTGGGCGGGGGCGGCCCCGCTTGTCAATCCGCGTGCCCGGTGGCGGGCCGGCGGAAACGGGCGATGAAGAAGCCGTCGAGCCGGCCCTGATCGGCCAGCATCCCGGGCAGGGTGCGGACATGCCCGCGCGGATCGGGCGCGATGCCGGGCGGCAGTTCGTCCGCCGCAACCGGCACCAGCTCCAGCCCCGCCGCCGCAGCGGCCGCCAGATGCGCCTCGCCCTCCTGCGGTTCGAGCGAGCAGGTGGCAAACACCAGCGTGCCGCCCGGTCGCAGCCACCCCGCCGCGCGCGTGAGCAGCCGCGCCTGCACCTCGGCCAGCGCCGCAATGTCCTTGGCGCGCACGCGGTGGAGCACATCGGGGTGGCGGCGGAAAATGCCGGTCGCGCTGCACGGCGCGTCGAGCAGGATCGCATCGACCGGCGCCGCCGGTTCCCAGTCGAGCGCATCGGCCAGAACGATATCGGCCGACAGCCGGGTGCGCGCCAGATTGTCGCGCAGCCGGTCGAGCCGGGCGGGCGCATTGTCGAGCGCCGTCGCCCGCCAGCCCGCCGCCGCCAGCTGGAGCGTCTTGCCGCCCGGGGCCGCGCACAGATCGAGCGCGTGCCGCCCCGCCCCCGCGCCCAGCAGCCCCGCAGGGATCGAGGCCGCCAGATCCTGCACCCACCAGCCGCCCTCGGCATAGCCGGGCAGTTCGGCGACGCGCGTGCCGGCCGCCAGCCGGCGGTGGCGGGGGGCGAGGGCGACGCCGTCAAACGCCGCCGGCTCGACAGCGAAGCTGAGATCGATGGGGGCCGGGGCGGCAATCGCCTCCGCCGCCGCATCGATCATGTCGCGGCCCCAGGCGGCGAGCCAGCGCTGCGCCACGCCGCCGGGCAGCGACGGCCGCGCGGGCAGCTCCACCCGCCGCCGCATCAGCGTGCCGAACACGCCGTGCACCAGCTTGCGCGGGCCGCCATCGACCAGCGGCAGCACGGTTGCAATCGCCGCATGGCCGGGCGTGCCGAGCACCAGCGCCTGGGCCAGGGCGATGCGCAGCGCAAACCGTGCCTTGGCATCGGCGGGCAATGGCCGGGCGGTCGCCGAATCGATGAGCGCGTCGAGATCGGGCAGGCGGCGCAGCACGGCGGCGGCAAGCGCATGGGCGAGCGCCCGGTCGTCGCCGCGCGTCAGGTCGCGCGCGGCGGCATCGAGCGCGGCCTCCAGCGGCAGCCCCCGGCGCAGCACCGCATCGAGCAGCCTGAGCGCCGCCCGCCGCGCCGCCAGCCCCGGCCCTTCCGCCATTTTGTCTCCGGCCATTTTGTCATCACCCATGGTCTTGCCCGATCCCTTGCCTGCCCCAATGTTAGTCCATGCCCCGCCGCCGGGGTGCCACAGCCAGCCGATGCCGAAGGGAGACCGTCAATGGGCGAACGCCCGGCCCATGTGAAGCCGCCCGAATATCTGTCGCCCAACCCGCCGCTGCCGCAGCCCGCGCCCAAGGCCGCTGCGGACGGGACCGATGGCGAGGACGACCCCCTTGGCCTCAACCCCGTCCGTTATGGCGACTGGGAGCTGAAAGGCATCGCCATCGATTTTTGAGTGCGGGCTTACGCCCGCAGCTGTTGTTTGTTGCGCGCCTCTCGGCGCGGGGGCGGCACCGGCCCGCACCCCCACCCGGCCTCCCATCGGCAGGATACGCTATGGGAGGCCGGGTGGGGGTGCGGGCCGGTGCCGTTCTTCCCAACAAACAACTCCCGGTTTCGCGACCCAGAGCGCCGCGACTTCGATCCCCCTCACCCCTCGGCGCGCAGCGGCCGGGCGAGCAGCGTGGCCGTGACCGCGCCGACATCGGCCCCGTCGGCGAGCAGCGCGCACACCGCATCGACGACCGGCATGTCGACGCCGATCGCCCGCGCCGCCTGTTGCAGCACCGGCGCGGTGAACGCGCCTTCGGCAACGGTGCGGCGGTCGGCCATCAGCGCGGCGGCGGCCTGCCCCTCGCCAATCGCCTTGCCCAGCGCGAAATTGCGCGAGCTGGTGGACGAACAGGTCAGCACCAGATCGCCCAGCCCCGACAGCCCGGCCAGCGTCTCGCGCTCGGCCCCGCGCGCCAGCCCGAACCGGGTCATTTCCGCAAAGCCGCGGCTGATCAGCGCGGCGCGCGCATTCAGCCCCAGCCCCCGCCCCTCGACCACGCCGCAGGCGATGGCGAGAACATTCTTGACCGCGCCGCCAATCTCCGCCCCGATCACATCGGCGGACAGATAGGGCCGGAAGGCGGGACCGGCGAGCCGCTGCGCCAGCGCCTGGCCGAGCACGGGATCCGCACAGGCGAGCGTCACCGCCGTCGGCAGCCCGGCCGCCACCTCATGCGCGAAGGTCGGCCCCGACAGCACGGCGAGCGGCCGGCCGGGGCAGATCTGCTCGGCCACCTCGGACATCAGCAGGCCGGTGCCCGCCTCGATCCCCTTGGCACACAGGATCAGTGCCGGGCCGGCCGGAACGGCGGCGAGGACGGCGCGCAGATGCTGGGCGGGCGTGACGATCAGCAGCGCGTCGCAGCCGCCAAGATCGGCAAGATCGCCGGTCGCACGCACGCCCGGCGACAGGGCGATGCCAGGCAGGAACAGCGGGTTGCTGTGGGTGGCGTTGATCGCCGCGACCACGTCGGGCTCGCGCGCCCAGATCGGCACCTCCGCGCGCCCGTCGGCCCCGCCGGCGGCGGCGAGCTGCGCCAGCGCGGTGCCCCATGCGCCTGCGCCGACCACGCCCAGCTTCATCTGCTTGCCCATGCTGCGCCTTTTATCCTTGTTGTCCGCGCGCCATCACGCCTTCACGCCCGCGCCGCGCGCCGGGGCGGCATCGGGATCGAGCGGCCAGCGCGCCCGTGCCGGCGTGTCGAGCGGATCGGCATGGCCAAGCGCGAAGCGTTCCGCCCCGGCCCAGGCGATCATCGCCGCATTGTCGGTGCACAGCCAGAGCGGCGGCGCGACGAACGGCAGGCCATGCGCCGCCGCCAGCGCCTCCAGCGCGGCGCGCACCCCGCCATTGGCGGCGACGCCCCCGGCCACCACCAATGCGGTCGCCCCGGCGCTGGCGGCAATCGCCCGCGCCGTGCGGTCGACCAGACAGTCGATCACCGCCTGCTGGAACGACGCCGCAATATCTTCGGCGCGATAGGCCCCGGTGCCGTGCGCGCGCAGCACCGCGCTTTTCAGCCCGGCGAACGAGAAATGCGGCTCCGCCGTGCCGACCAGCGGCCGGGGCAGCGGCACCGCGCGCGGATCGCCGTCACGCGCCGCCGCCTCGACGCGCGGCCCGCCGGGAAAGCCGAGGCCGAGGATCTTCGCGGTCTTGTCGAACGCCTCGCCGGCGGCATCGTCGATCGTCGTCGCCAGCCGCCGGTAACGCCCGACCCCGGCCACGAACAGCAGCTGGCAATGCCCGCCCGACACCAGCAGCAGCAGATAGGGAAAGGCCAGCCCCGGATCGGCCAGCCGGGGGCTGAGCGCATGCCCTTCCAGATGGTTGACCGCGATCAGCGGCCGGTCCGCCGCCATCGCCAGCGCCTTGGCCGTCACCAGCCCGACCATCACGCCGCCGATCAGCCCCGGCCCGGCGGTCGCCGCCACCGCATCGACATCGCCCAGCCGCAGCCCGGCATCGGCAAGCGCGGCCTCGACGAGCGGGCACAGCGCCTCGACATGCGCGCGGGCGGCGATTTCCGGCACCACCCCGCCAAAGGGGCGGTGCGCCGCTTCCTGCCCGGCCAGCCGGTGGGCGAGCACGCGCCGGCCGTCATCGACCAGTGCCGCCGCCGTCTCGTCGCAGCTTGATTCAAGGCCCAGAATGATTGCCATGTCTGCCCCCTACCTTCTTGCGCCGGTCCTGTCTAAGCTCCGGTCATGGAACGCATTCTCCGGCTCGGTACCCGCGGCTCGCCCCTTGCTCTCACCCAGGCCCGCATGGTCCGCGCCGCACTGGCCGCCGCCCATGGCTGGGGCGAGGAAGATATTGAAATCGTGACATTCAAGACGAGCGGCGACCGGTTTCAGGACCGGGCGCTCGCCGATCTGGGCGGCAAGGCGCTGTGGACCAAGGAGCTGGATGTCGCGCTGACCGAAGGGCGAATCGACTTCGCCGTCCATTCGATGAAGGATGTCGAGACGATCCGCCCGGCGACGATCTGCATCGCCGCCATGCTGCCGCGCGCCGATGTGCGCGACCGGCTGATCGGTGCCGCGTCGATCGCCGCGCTGCCGCAGGGCGCGCGTGTCGGCACCAGCTCGCCGCGCCGCGCCGCCCAGATCAAGCGGCGGCGGCCCGATGTCGAAACGCTGCTCTATCGCGGCAATGTCGAGACGCGGCTGGCCAAGCTGGAGGCAGGAGAAGTCGATGCCACTCTGCTCGCCGCCGCCGGGCTGGACCGGCTGGGGCGCGGCGAAGTGGGCGTGGCGATCGCCACCGACGAGATGCTGCCCGCCCCGGCGCAGGGCGCGGTCGGCATCGAGGCGCGCGCCGGGGACGACCGGATGCGCGACCTGCTGGCGGCGATCGACCATCCGCCGACCACCGCCTGCGTGTTTGCCGAACGCGCCTTTCTGGCGCGGCTGGGCGCGGGCTGCCGCTCGCCGGTCGCGGCGCTGGCCGAGCCCGATGGCGGGCTGATGCGGATGCGCGCCGAAATTCTGTCGCCCGATGGCAGCCAGCATGTCGCCGACACCGCCGAAATCGCGGTCGAGGGCGATGCCGAGGAACTGGCCGAAGAGCTGCTGGCCCGCGCATCGGCCGAGCTGAGGGCGCTGTTCGTCGGATGACGCCGCTGGTGCTGCGCCCCGAACCCGGGGCTGCGGCAACGGCGGCGCGCGCGCGTGCGCTCGGCCTCGATCCGGTCGTCGCGCCGCTGTTCCGGATCGTCCCGCGCGCCTGGGCGCTGCCCGATGCGCGGTTCGATGCACTGCTGATGACCAGCGCCAATGCCGCGCGGGCGCTTGGGGCCGCGCCCGCCGGTCTGGCCGCCCTGCCGCTTTACGCCGTCGGCCCGGCCACCGCGCGCGCGGCTGCGGCGGCGGGCTTTGCCGATATCCGCACCGGCCCCGGCGATGTTGCCGGCACGGCGGCGCTGGCGGCGGCGGACGGGGTGGGGGCGCTGCTCCATCTGGCCGGGGCCGACCGGGTGGCTGCGCCCGCAGCCCCCGTCATCCTGCCGGTCACCGTCTATGCATCGGAGGCGGTCGATCCGCCGCCGCTGCTGCCGTCGGGGCCGCATCTGGCGCTGCTCCATTCGCCGCGCGCCGCGCGCCATTACCGGGCGCTGGTCGCCCCCGATGGCACGATGCCCGCCCGGCACAGCATCGCCGCGATCAGCCCCGCCGTGGCGACGGCGGCCGGGCCGGGCTGGCGCGCGGTCGGCATTGCAGCAGAGAGCGATGATGACGCGCTGCTGGCGGTCGCCGCGCGTCTGTGTCAGGGATGACCGCATGACCAACGGGTTCGATTCACTGGATGGCGGGCCGCGCCCGGTGCCGCGCCGGTCCGGCGCGTGGCTGATCGGCATGGTCGCCTTTCTGGGCGGGCTGGCGCTGGCGGTGTGGGCGCTGAGCAGCTGGCCGGCGCTGCGCGAGATGCTCGCGATCGAGGCCGCGCCGCCGCCAAACGCCGCCGCATCCGCCCCGGCACAGCCCGTTGCCGCGCCGCCGCCGGCCGCCCCCGCGCTTGCCCCGGCACTTGCCGCCTCCCTCGACGGGCGGGTGAGCGAGATCGAACTGCGCATCGACCGGGTGGCCGAACGCGCCAATGCCGCCGGGGCCAATGCCGCGCGCGCAGAGGCGCTGCTGATCGCCTTTGCCGCACGCCGCGCGATCGATCGCGGGCTGGGGCTGGGCTATATCGAGGCCGAGCTGCGCAGCCGCTTCGGCGCGGCCCAGCCCCAGGCCTTGGCGCTGGTGGTCGATGCCGCGCGCCGGCCGGTGACGCTTGAAGACCTGCAATTGGGGCTGGACGATCTCGCCCCGGCACTGACCAGCGGGGTCGACAGCCAGGGCTGGTGGACGGCGCTGCGCCGCGAGCTGGGCGGGCTGATCGTGATCCGCAAGGCCGGCACGCCGTCGACCGAACCGGCCGAGCGGCTGCGCCATGCCCGGCGGCTGCTCGCGGGCGGCCAGGTCGACAAGGCGATGGTCGAAATCGCCCGCCTGCCCGGCAGCGGCGAAGCGGGGAATTGGCTGGCCGCCGCGCGGCGCTATGTCCGCACGCGCCAGGCGCTCGATGTTCTGGAGACGAGCGCGATCCTGCAACCGCGCGGCCCGGCGGCCCCGCCGCCGCTGCTGCCCGAACCGGCGCCCGCGCGCTAAGGCCGCGCCAATGGCCTATTCGGTCAAGGAACTGTTCTACACATTGCAGGGCGAAGGCCGGAATGCCGGCCGCCCGGCGGTGTTCTGCCGCTTTGCCGGCTGCAACCTGTGGAGCGGCCGGGAGGCCGACCGGGCGGCTGCCGTCTGCCGCTTCTGCGACACCGATTTCGTCGGCACCGACGGCGATGGCGGCGGGCGCTTTGCCGATGCCGACGCGCTGGCCGGGGCTGTCGCCGCTGCCTGGCGCGGTGCCGGCGGCCAGCCGCTGGTGGTGATGACCGGGGGGGAACCGCTGCTCCAGCTCGATCCGCCGCTGATCGACGCGCTGCACGCGCGCGGCTTCGAGATTGCAGTCGAGACCAACGGCACCATCGCGCCGCCGCCGGGCATCGACTGGCTGTGCGTCAGCCCCAAATCGACGGCCGCACTCGCGGTCAGCTCGGGCGATGAGCTGAAGCTCGTCTATCCCCAGGCCGATGCCCCGCCCGAGCGGTTCGCCGGTCTGGATTTCCGCCATTTCCTGCTCCAGCCGATGGACGGGCCGGATGTCGCCGCCAACACCCGCGCGGCGATCGCCTATTGCCTCGATCATCCATGCTGGCGGCTGTCGGTCCAGACCCACAAGCAGCTGGGCATCCGCTAGCGCGGCCGATCCGATTTTGTCGGATCGACCGCGCCAGGGCCTTTATTCGCCGGATTTTCCGCCCCCCGGTCAGTCGGCAAACACCGGCGCGCGCTTCTGCATATTGGCCATCACCGCCTCGACCTGATTGGGGCGGCGGATGACCCCGGCCTGCTCGACGCTTTCGGCGACCAGCAGCGGCTCGGGGTCGCCGCCGGCGGCATTGTAGAGCCGCTTGGCCGCGCGCATCGCTTCGGGATTGCGGCCCGCAATCGCGCGCGCCAGCGCCATCGCCTCGGCATGGGGATCATCGGCCAGCCGGGTGACGAAGCCGAGCGCCTGCCCCTCCGCGCCCGAAAACTCGCGCGCCGTATAGGTCAGCTCGCGCAGCACATCGTCGCGCACCAGCGTGCGCCACAGCGCGATCCCCGCCATGTCAGGCACCAGCCCCCATTTCATTTCCATGATCGACAGCCGCGCATCGGGCCGGGCGATGCGGATATCCGCCCCCGACATGATCTGGCAGCCGCCGCCAAAGGCGATGCCCGACACCGCCGCGATCACCGGCACCGGCAGTGCGCGCCAGCCCCAGGCGACATGCTGGAAGATGTTGGCCGGGCCATGGGTGCGCTGGGTCAGGTCAGCGCCCCCGCCCAGTGCCGCGCTCGCCCCGCCCGAGGCCATGCTCGCCATGTCGAGGCCGGCGCAAAAGGCCCGCCCTTCGCCCGACAGCACCACGGCGCGCAGGCTGGGCATCGCCGCCAGTTCGGCAAGCGCCGCCTCAATCCCGGCGAACATCTCGGGATCGAGCGCATTGAGCTTGTCGGGCCGGTTCAGCCGGACATCGGCCACACCATCGGCCAGGGCAATCGTGACACGGTCGGACATTGGCATTCCTCTCAGCGACCGGGGCCTGTCCGGCCCCCTTTCTGCGTCTGTTTGGATAGCCCCGGAGCTCATGCCTGCTCAACGGCCGAAATGCAGGAAGCCGCAATGGGGACTGTATTGCCGGATCAACGCCGGATCGGGGCGCATCACATTCCATCTTCGATCAGTAGGTCAAATCTTTACGATCAACAGTTGTTTTGCGCCCAAATGTGCGTTCCTGCTTGGCGCGAGAACTGTTCGTAAACATTTTTCAGCGCATTTCTTTATTGCCGTAGTTAACAATATTCGGCGCCAGCATAAGGCGCTGCAAATTTATTGCGGATCGACCTGCACAACCCCCGCGCCCTCTATAACGGGAGGGCCGGGCTGCCCCGGCATGGACCCCTGAAGCCGGAGAAGCACGTGCGACGCCTTCGTTCCCAGTTCCTGCTCGCCACCATCTTGAGCGGTTTTGCCGCAGGAACGGGCACCGCCCATGCCGCACCGGCCGCGACGCCGTTCATGTCGGTCGGGTTCGAGGACAACAGCCTGACCGGCTGGACGACCGGGGGCGGCGTGACGCTGGTCGGCTCCGACCAGCTGAGCCTGGGCGGCACCAATTTCGAGATTGGCGCGCGCGGGAACTTCATGGCGCGCATCCTGCCCAACAACTCGGCAATCGACCGTTCGGGTGCCGAAGCGCTGCTCGGCCTGAGCGCGGGCAGCATCGCCGCCGCCGGCGCGCCGGGCTTTGCTGCCTCGACCAATTTCGGGTTGATGACCCGGACGTTCACTCTTGCAGCCGGCACCTACAGCTTTGGCTGGTCCTATGCCGCGCAGGATTATGATCCGTTCGACGACGGCGTGTTCTTCTCGCTTGTCGGCACCGGCGTCCAGCGCATCAATGTGCTCGCCGGCAACATCAGCGGCCAGCCGGACACGGTGATCGTCGGCACCTATGGGTCGACGCCCTGGCGGCTCGCCACCTTCACCATCGATGTCACGGGAACCTATCAGCTGGGCTTCGGGGCGTTCAACAACCGCGATACGGGCGTCGATCCGGTGCTGTTCCTCGACGACGGCCTCGGCTTTCTGAGTGCGAACGGGGTGCCGGTCGATCCGGTCGGTCCCGCGCCCGGGCCGGGCACGGTCGACAACAGCCAGCCGAACTTCCCGGTGTCGCAGATCGGTAGCGGCGTGCAGCCGGTGATGGATGGCGGCACCCTGCTCGTCGATGCCGCCGGCACGGTGACGGCGGCGATCACGATCAACGGGGCCGGTGGCACGATCGACACCAACGGGCTGGATGCGACCTTTTCCGGCGATCTGAGCGGTGCCGGCGGCCTTACCAAGACGGGCGCAGGCACGCTGACCCTGACCGGGGCCAACAGCTATCAGGGTGGCACGACGATCGCGGACGGGCGTCTCGTCGCGTCCACCGGGGCCATTGTCGGCGATGTCGTCAACAATGCGGTGTTCGAACTGGCGCAGGCGAGCGACGGCACGTTCGCGGGCGCGATCAGCGGCACGGGCCAGCTGGTCAAGTCCGGCGCGGGCACGCTGACGCTGACCGGCGCGAACACCCATCAGGGCGGCACCAGCATCGAAGCCGGGCGTCTGGTCGCCTCGACGTCGACGCTTTCCGGCGACGTGACCAACAATAGCGTGTTCGAACTCGCTCAGACCGGCAACGGCACCTTTGCCGGCGCGATCAGCGGCACGGGCCAGCTGGTGAAGTCCGGCAATGGCACGCTGACGCTCACCGGGACGAACACCCATCAGGGTGGCACCAGCATCGAAGCCGGGCGTCTCGTCGCTTCGACGTCGACGCTTTCCGGCGACGTCACCAACAACGGCGTGTTCGAACTCGCCCAGACCGGTAACGGCACCTTCGCCGGCGCGATCAGCGGCACCGGGCAGGTGGTCAAGTCGGGCGCGGGCACGGTGACGCTCACCGGCAGCAACACCCATCAAGGCGGCACCAGCATCGAAGCCGGGCGGCTGGTCGCTTCGACGTCGACGCTTTCCGGCGACGTCACCAACAATGGCGTGTTCGAACTCGCCCAGACCGGTAACGGCACCTTCGCCGGCGCGATCAGCGGCACAGGCCAGCTGGTCAAGTCGGGCGCGGGCACGGTGACGCTCACCGGGACGAACACCCATCAGGGTGGCACCCGCATCGAAGCCGGGCGTCTCGTCGCGTCGACGTCGACGCTCTCCGGCAACGTCACCAACAATGGCGTCTTCGAACTTGCCCAGACCGGCAATGGCAGCTTTGCCGGCGCGATCAGCGGCAGCGGCCAGCTGGTCAAGTCCGGCGCAGGCACGCTGACGCTGACCGGCGCGAACACCCATCAGGGCGGCACCAGCATCGAGGCCGGGCGGCTGGTCGCTTCGACCGCGACCCTGTCGGGCAATGTGACCAACAATAGCGTGTTCGAACTCGCTCAGGCGAGCGACGGCACGTTCGCGGGCGCGATCAGCGGCAGCGGCCAGCTGGTCAAGTCCGGCACCGGCACGCTGACGCTCACCGGGGCCAATGCGGGTCTCAACCTCGCAGTCAATGAAGGCGTGGTCGAGGCGGCGTCGCAGCAGGCGCTGGGCACGACCGGCGGCGCGATCACGCTGGGCGCGAACACGGCGCTGCGTGCGGGATCCAATCTGGTCATCAGCCAGGCCGTCGGCGTCGCGGGCGGCGCGGCGCGGATCGACACCGGCGTCCATGAAGTCACGCTGTCGGGCGGGGCGAACGGCAATGCGTGCCTGACCAAGACCGGCACCGGACGGCTGGTGTTCGCGGCCCCGGCCGGGAACGCGATCGGTGCCTGTGTCGAGCAGGGCGCGGCGCGGTTCAACAGCAGCTTTGCAGGCAATGTGTTCGTCGAGGCCAATGGCCGGGCGGAAGGTAGCGGCCAGATCGCCGGCAATATCGAAGTGCGCGGCACGCTCGCGCCCGGCAATTCGCCGGGGGTGCTGACCGTGAATGGCAGCGTCACCCAGTTTGCCGGCAGCACGCTGGCCATCGACATCGATGGCGCGCGGCCGGGCAATGGCGCGGGCTTCCACGACCAGATCAATCTGGTCGGTGCCGGATCGGTGTTCACCGCGGCGGGCAGCGTCGCGCCGATCCTGCGCGGCATCACCGGTGCGGCGAACAATGATTTCACTCCCGAAATCGGCCAGACGTTCGAGATCGTCACCGCGCAGGGCGGCATTGCCGGCCGGTTCGACACCATTGCCCAGCCTGCCGCCGGACTGCCGGGCAACAGCCGGTTCGACATCATCTATCGCCGCAATGCGATCCTGCTGGCCGTCACCCCGGGCAGCTATGCCGCGCTGATGAGCCCGAGCGGCATCCGCAACCGCGTGGCGGCGGGGACGGCGCTCGACACGCTGCGCGACACGGCGGGCGGCACGCCGGCGGCAACGACGCTGTTCGCCGGGCTGGCCGGCCTGAACGGCGCCGCGCTCGGCACCACGGTCGAGCAGCTGGCCGGCGGCGTTCATGCCTCTGCGGTCGATGCGACGCTCGCGGGTCTGCGGGGCGTGCGCGGCGATCTGATCGCCCGGATCGGCCGGAACGCCCCTGCGGGCGGCGCGGGCGGGCGGACGGGCCTGTGGGGCAATGTCCGCGGCCAGCAGCTCGATGTCGGGCAGGACCGGACAAGCGCGGGCTACCGCGTCAACGGGCTGGCCTTTGCCGCGGGCGCGGATCGCCGGCTGAGCGACGCCGTCACGGTCGGCCTCGCGGCTAGCTATGCCGAAAACGATCTTGCCCAGAATGGCTTCGGCACCGGCAGCACCCGCAGCTACCACGCCCATGGCTATGGCAGCTGGCAGGGTCGCCGCGCCTATGTCGCAGCGGCGGCGAGCATCGGCATCGATGATTATGCGATCGACCGCACGGTCGCGCTGATCGATGGCGGCGCGCGGATGCGTGCGGACACCGACGGCGTGTCGCTGGGCTTCGATGTCGAGGCCGGCTATGCGCTGACGACCGGCAAGGTCGCGGTGACGCCGATCGTCGGCGTCTCCTATGACCGGCTGACGCGCGAAGCGGTGGCCGAACGGGGCAATGCAGCGGTGGCGCTGCGTTTCGACGATGGCCGGCGCGAGGCCTTTGCCGGCAAGGCCGGGCTGCGCGCCGACACCGCGCTCGGCCAGGGCGACAGCGCGCTGCGCCTGTTCGGCCAGGCGATGGTCGAGCATCAGCTGGGGCGGACCGCGACGCGGCTGTCGCCGCTGCTGGCAGGGGTTTCGTTCACCAGCGCCGCCGCTTCGCCGGGACGCACTGCGGTGACCGGGGCCGCCGGCCTCACCGGCCGCATTGGCGAGCGGCTGAGCATCGATGTCGGCTATCAATATGCGCACTGGTCGAACGCCGATGCGCACAATGCCCAGGCCACGCTGCGCCTGAGCTGGTAAGCCGGCGCAACGGCGAAGACCGGAGCGGCCGATCCGATTGCATCGGATCGGCCGCTTTAGGCCTTTGATTTACCGCATTTTCCGGGTCGCCGGGTGATTCAACCCGGCTTGAAAATGCTCGAGAGCGGTTTCCGATCCGATTGCATCGGATCGGCCGCTCTAGGTCTCTGATTTACCGCATTTTCCGGGTCGCCGGGTGATTCAACCCGGCTTGAAAATGCTCTCATCCGGGGCGCGCGGCCGGCAGACCCGGTCCGGCTGCGCGTCAGACGATCCGGGTGTCCTGCTTGCCCCAATAGCGGTCGCGCAGCAGCCGCTTGTAGAGCTTGCCGGTCGGGTGCCGCGGCAGCTCGTCGACAAAGTCGAACCGGCGCGGCGTCTTCACCCCCGACAGCGCGGCGCGGCAGAAGCGGGTCAGCTCCTCGGCCAGCTCCGGCCCGGGCGCAACCCCCGGCGCGGGTTCGATCACGGCGATCACCTCTTCGCCCATTTCGTCATGCGGCCCGCCGATCACCGCGACATCGCCGACCGAGGGGTGGGTGACGAGATGGTTCTCGATCTCCTGCGGATAGATGTTCACCCCGCCCGAAATGATCATGAAGCTCGCCCGGTCGGTCAGATAGAGGAACCCGTCCTCGTCCATCCAGCCGACATCGCCCAGCGTCGACCAGCCATGGCGGTTGCGCGTCTGCGCGGTCTTTTCGGGGTCGTTGTGATATTCAAAGCTGGTCGGGCTTTCGAAATAGACCATGCCGGTCTGGCGCGGCGGCAGCACATTGCCGTCCTCGTCGCAGATATGGGCGATGCCGTGCACCGCGCGCCCGACCGAGCCGGGATGCGCCAGCCAGTCGACCGGGCCGATCGCGGTCATGCCATTGCCTTCGGACCCCGCATAATATTCGTGGATCACCGGTCCCCACCAGTCGAGCATCGCCTGCTTGACCGGCACCGGGCAGGGCGCGGCGGCATGGAACGCGACCTTGAGCGACGAAGTGTCATAGCCGCGCCGCACCGCTTCGGGCAGTTTGAGCATGCGGACGAAATGCGTCGGCACGAACTGGCCGTGCGTGACCTTGTAGCGCTGGATCGCGGCGAGCGCGGCTTCGGGATCGAAATGGGCCATCACCACGGCGGTCCCGCCCAGCCGCTGGGCGGTCATCGTCCAGCGGAGCGGCGCTGCGTGATAAAGCGGCGCGGGGCACAGATAGATGCTGTCGGCATTCATCCCGTACAGCCCCTGCGCCAGCAGCATCAGCGTGTTGGGCGCGTCGATCTCGGGCGGCTCGGGCAGCGCGACCTTGATCCCCTTGGGCCGGCCGGTGGTGCCGGACGAATAGAGCATGTCGACGCCTGCGCTTTCGTCCTCGATCGGCTCGGGCGGCATCAGCGCCAGCGCGGCCTCGGCATCCTCAAAGCCCGTCAGCGCGCCGTCGAGCACCAGCCGGTCGATCCCGGCGGCGGTAAGCGCCCCGGCGGTGCGCGCCAGGCTGGCCTGGGTGATCAGCAGCCGCGCGCCGCTGTCGGCGAGGATATAATCGACCTCGGCCGCGGTCAGCTTGCTCGAAATGCAGACGAAGAACAGTCCGGCGCGCTGCGCGCCCCAGGCCAGTTCGAGATAGCGGAGATGGTTTTCCAGAAACAGCGCGATCACATCGCCGCGCTGGCAGCCGCGTGCGCGGTAAAGCTGGGCGGCGCGGTTCGAACGGGCGTCAAGCTCGGCAAAGCTCAGCGTTTCGCCGGTCTCGGCCATGATCAGCGCCGGTTTGTCGGGTTGGGTCAGGGCATGGCGGGCGGGGTGCATCGGGCGTCTCTCTCCATTGTCGTTATGCTGTGATGTGATCTTAAACGGCCAGCACCTGCGTGGATGCCGGGCGGATGTCGGGCGGGAAGAACGGCCCCGGGGGTTGTTTGTTTGGTCGCGGCACCGGCCCGCACCCCCACCCGGCCTCCCAACGGCAGTATACTATGGGAGGCCGGGTGGGGGTGTGGGCCGGTGCCGCCCCTGCGCCGTGAGGCGCGCAAAAACCCCATCCCGCGCACGGGATTGCCGTTCGCGTCAAGCCGCCCTAAGCGGGGGCCATGCCGTTCGACACGCGCTTCGACCCCGAACGATTTGTGCGCACCCTGGCCAGCCGCGCCCATGGCGGGCTGATCGGCCTGCGCTATGTCGGCCATGGCCCGGACTGGGCGGAACTGGCCATCGACTATCGCGACGCGCTGGTCGGCGATCCGGACAGCGGCGTGCTCGCCTCCGGCCCGATTCTCGCGCTGATGGACATGGCGACCAGCATGGCGATCTGGATCCGGCAGGACCGGTTCCGCGCCCAGGCGACGCTCGACCTCAGGATCGACTATCTGCGCCCGGCCACCCCCGGCCGCGCGGTGATCGGCCGCGGCGAATGTTACCGGCTGACGCGCAGCATCGCCTTTGTGCGCGGCCAGGCGCATGACGGCGACCCGGATGACCCCATCGCCCATGTCGCGGGCACCTATATGTTCACGGACGTGCCATGAAGCTGCCGCCTTATGCCGAGCTGCTGGAACTGCGGATCGCGGGCCTTGAAGCGGGCGCGCCGGTGCTTGCCATGCCCTATCATCACGGGGTCGCCGGGCGGCCGGGATTCCTGCATGGCGGGGCCATTGGCGGGCTGCTGGAAATGGCCGCCTTTGCCGCACTTCACGCCGCCTTTGCCGATGCCGACCGGCCGCGCATCAAGCCGGTGACGGTGACGGTCGATTTCATGCGCGGCGGGCGCGAGGTCGAAACCTTCGCGCTCGGCACGGTGGAGCGGCTGGGCACGCGCATCGCCAATGTCGTCGCCCATGCCTGGCAGGACGACCGCAGCCGGCCGATCGCGGCGGCGCGGATGAACATGCTGCTGCGGCGCGACTGACCGCGCGGGGCGGCAGCGCCCGGCCGACGGGCGGCGGCGCTGCATCCCCAAGCCACGGGCCGGACCGGCATGTTCACCCCCGCCCCCGGCCTCAATCGGCGTCGATGCTGACGCCGCACGACGCGCTGACCAGCCCGCCATCGACGGTCAGCGTTTCGCCGATCACATAATCGCCCGAGCGCGCGGCCAGATAGAGCGCGGCGGCCGCCATGTCCTCGGGAATGCCGATCCGGCGCGCGGGGATGGCGCGGGCGACTTCATCGCCATGGTCGCGCGCGGCGCGGTTCATCTGCGACGGGAAAGCGCCGGGGGCGAGCGAGGTGACGTTGATATTGTCGGCCACCAGCCGCGCCGCCATCCGCTTGGTCAGATAGATCAGCGCCGCCTTCGACGTCTGGTAGCTGTAGGTTTCCCACGGGTTGAGCCGCTGGCCGTCGATCGAGGTGATGTTGATCACCTTGGCCGGCTGCCCGGCCGCGCCCGCCGCCTTGAGCAGCGGATAAAGCGCCTGAGTGAGGAAGAAGGGCGATTTGACATTGAGGTCCATCACCTTGTCCCAGCCCTTTTCGGGGAAGGTCTCGAACGCCTCGCCCCAGGCGGTGCCGGCATTGTTGACGAGGATGTCGAGCCGGCTTTCATGCGCGGCCAGCTGTTCGGCGAGCGCGCGGCAGCCGGCGACGGTCGACACGTCCTGCGGCAGCGCGATGCAGTTCGGTCCCAGCTCTTCTGCGGTGGCAAAGCAGTCCTCGGCCCGGCGCGCCGAGATATAGACCTTGGCCCCCTGCGCGATGAAGCCTTCGGCGATCCAGCGGCCGATGTTGCGCGACCCGCCGGTGACCAGCGCGACGCGCCCGTCGAGGCGGAAAAACGATGCGATGTCCATGATGATCCTCTCCTGATATTTTGTGGGCGACGGTCAGCCGCCGCGCCGGATCGTCTCGCGCGCGATGACGATCTGCTGGATCTGGCTGGTGCCTTCGTAGATGCGGAATAGCCGCACGTCGCGGTAGAGCCGTTCGATGCCGTAATCGGCCAGATAACCGGCCCCGCCATAGATCTGCACCGCGCGGTCGGCGACGCGGCCGACCATTTCGCTGGCGAAATATTTGGCGGCCGCCGCCTCCATCGTCACTGTCTCGCCCCGGTCCTTGGCGGCGGCGGCGTCGAGCACCAGCGCGCGGGCGGCAAGCGCCTCGGTCTTGGAATCGGCGATCATTCCCTGAACCAGCTGGAAGTTCGAGATCGGCTGGCCGAACTGCCGCCGCGTCGTCGCATAGCCGACACAGTCGGCGATCAGCCGCTCGGCCACGCCGACGCACATCCCGGCAATGTGCAGCCGCCCGCGATCGAGCACGCGCATCGCGATCTTGAAGCCCTCGCCCTCGGCACCGAGCAGATTTTCCGCCGGCACCGGCACATCGTCGAAATGCACGTCGCAGATATGCGCACCCTTCTGGCCCATCTTGCGCTCGGGCACGCCCACCGACAGCCCCGGCAGGTCGCGCGGCACCAGAAACGCCGATACGCCGCCCGCGCCTTCGCCGCCGGTGCGGGCCATGACGGTGAACAGCCCGGCCTTGTTGGCATTGGTGATGTAGCGCTTGGACCCGGTCAGCCGGTAGACATCGCCGTCGCGCACCGCACGGGTGCGCACCGACGCGCCGTCGGACCCGGCCTCCGGCTCGGTCAGGGCAAAGCTGGTGATCAGCTCGCCGCTGGCGATGCGCGGCAGATAGCGCGCTTTCTGCGCCTCGGTGCCGGCGATCGCCAGCCCCTGGGAACCGATGCCGACATTGGTGCCGAAGGCCGAACGAAAGGCCGGGGTGGTGCGCCCCAGCTCGAACGCGATCCGCACCTCTTCGGCCATCGACAGGCCAAGGCCGCCATATTCGTGGGAAATCGACAGGCCATACAGGCCCATCGCCTTCATTTCGTCGAGCACGGCCTCGGGGATCGAATCATCCTCTTCGACCTGCGCTTCGATCGGCCGCAGCTTTTCCGCTACGTAACGCCGGACATTGTCGACCAGGGCTTCGAAAGTCTCCGCGTCCAGGGCCATTTTCCTCTCCTTTTCCGCATTCAATCGGGTTGACCTTACGTGTCCGTCAAGTCCAGCTTGCACGCCGGACGCCCAAAAAAGGCCGGAAGCCCGAAAAGGCCGAACGCCGCGAAAAAAGGAGCGCCGCAGGATGAGGACGGACATGGAATCAGCCGATGAGCGGGCGCTGAGGCGGCGCAGCCTGACCCTTGGGCTGCTGACTCTCACCTATTTCTTCTCCTATATGGACCGGCAGATTCTGGCGATCCTGATGGAGCCGATCCGCCGCGACCTCGATCTGACCGATCTTCAGCTCGGCCTCGTCGCGGGCTTTGCGTTTGCGCTGTTCTACGCGACGCTCGGCATTCCGGTCGCGCGGCTCGCGGATCGCGGCAACCGGCGCAACATCGTCGCGGTGTCGCTGGCAGTGTGGAGCCTGTTCACCGCCTTATGCGGGCTGGCGCAGAATTACGCGCAGTTGCTCGCCGCGCGGATCGGCGTCGGCATTGGCGAGGCGGGATCGAGCCCGCCCAGCCATTCGATGATCGCCGATCTCTACCCGCCCGACCGGCGCGCCGGGGCCATGGCGATCTATGCCTCGGGCGTGGTGCTGGGCGGCGGCTTCGGGACGATCCTGGGCGGCTGGCTGGCGCACCAATATGGCTGGCGCACCGCGATCATGGCGGTCGGCCTGCCGGGGCTGGCGCTCGCGGTCGTGGTCCGGCTGCTGGTGGTCGAGCCGCGCCGGGGGCTGTCGGAACCCGCGCGCATCGCGCCCGCCGCGCAACCGCCGCTGGGCGAGGGGTTTCGGACCATCTGGGCCAATCCGGCGGCGCGCCATCTGGTGATGGGCGTCACCCTCACCTCGCTCGTCGGCTATGCGCTGACCTCGTTCGGGCTGACCTATTACATCCGCTCGTTCAAGCTCGACACCGCGACCGTGGGGCTGGTGCTCGGCCCGCTGGTGGC
The DNA here is from genome assembly GCF_059803575.1 of Sphingomonas sp. URJC2. Lineage (NCBI taxonomy): Bacteria > Pseudomonadati > Pseudomonadota > Alphaproteobacteria > Sphingomonadales > Sphingomonadaceae > Sphingomonas > Sphingomonas sp. URJC2. Next base: position 11,816 of record NZ_JAPFGX010000003.1, on the reverse strand, counting down.
GATTGTCGGCACCATTTCGGGCGTGGGCGGCGGCATGATCGCCGACCGCTGGGCGCGCAGATCGGGCCAGCATGTGCAAAGCTGGCTGGTCGCGATCCTCAAGACCGCGGCGATCCCGTTCATGGCGCTCGTCTATCTGGCGCCAAGCTTCCAGATCGCGGTCGCCGCGCAGGCGGTGTCGGTGCTGCTCCAGTCGAGCTATCTCGGCCCCAGCTTCGCGCTGATCCAGGGGCTGGCCCCGATCCGGCTGCGCGCGATGTGGGCGGCGATCACGCTGCTGGTCATCAACCTGATCGGCCTGGGCCTCGGCCCGGCGGTGACCGGCGCGCTCAGCGACTTCTACCGGCCGCATCTGGGTGCCGAATCGCTGCGCTATGCGCTGCTCACCATGGCGGCGATCACGCCCTGGCCGATCTGGCATTACTGGCGCGCCGGGCAGATCCTCAAACAGATGCAGGCCGCGCGCGACGCCGCCGGCGACACGGGAGAATGACGATGCGGTTTGAAGGCAAGGTCGCGGTGGTCACCGGCGGCGCATCGGGCATCGGCCGCGCGACCGCGCTGCGGCTGGCGGCCGAAGGGGCGATGGTGGTGATGGGCGATATCGATGCGGCGGGCGGCGCGGCGCTGGCCGCGGAGAGCGACGGGCGCATCCATTTCCGGCCGACCGACGTGACCGCCGAGGCCGATATCATCGCGCTGATCGGCGCGGCGCAGGAACTGGGCGGGCCGCATCTGCTGTTCAACAATGCCGGGGCCGGCGGGCTGCGCGCGCCGATCGACGAGATCGATCTGGCGGGCTGGGACCGGACGATGGCGCTGCTGCTGTCGTCGGTCGCGCTTGGCATCCGCCATGCCGCGCCGGCGATGACCGCGCTGGGCGGCGGCGCGATCGTCAACACCGCGAGCGTCGCCGCGCTGGCGGCAGGGGCTGCGCCCACCGCCTATTCGGTCGCGAAGGCCGGCGTGCGCCACCTGACCCGGATGGCGGCGGCCGACCTTGCCCGCCACCGCATCCGGGTGAACGCCGTGCTACCGGGGTTCATCACCACCAACATCTTTGCCAGCGCGATGGAGCTGACCGGCAAGGTGCGCGACACCGCCAATGCGATGATCGCGCAGACCGCCTCCAACGCCCAGCCGATCCGCCGCGCCGGGCGTGCGGAAGACATTGCCGCTGCCGTCTGCTTCCTGCTCAGCGACGATGCCTCGTTCATCACCGGCACCGACCTGCTGGTCGATGGCGGCCTGTCGGTCGGGCCGCGCCACAGCTGGGACGCCGACACGCCCGGGCTGTTCGACGCGCTGGCGATGATCGCGGGCAAATGACCGCCGCCCCGGTCCCGACCCGTGCGCGGCTGGCGATCGGCATCGGGTCCATCGCCTATGGGATCAAGGACAACGGCTTTTCGGTCTTTCTGCTCGTCTTCTACAATCAGGTGCTGGGGCTGCCGGCCGATCAGGTCGGGCTGGTGCTGCTGGCGGCGCTGGTCATTGACGGGCTGATCGACCCGGTGATCGGCGTGCTGAGCGACGGCACGCGCAGCCGGATCGGCCGCCGCCACCCCTGGCTCTATGGCTCGGCGCTGCCCATCGGGCTGAGCTGGCTGATGCTGTGGAATCCCCCGGCGCTGACCCCGGACAAAATGGTGCTGCACCTGTTCGCCATCGCCGTGCTGGTGCGGGCCAGCGTGTCGGCCAACGAAGTGCCCGCCGCCGCGCTGGTGCCGGAAATGACGCGCGATTATCATGAGCGCACCGCCGTCATCCGCTACCGCTTCCTGTTCGGCTGGGGCGCGGGGCTGGCGATGCTGATGCTCGCTTATGGCGTGCTGCTCACCCCCGGGCCGGGCGGCGGCTTCACGGCCGGCGGCTTTGCGCTGTTCGGCGCGGTCGGCGCGGCGGCGATGGCGGCATCGGTGCTGGTGTCGGCGCTCGGCACCCACCGCGCCTATGCACGGATGCCCGCTGTCGCCGGCCCGCGCCACAGCCTCGGCCGCGAACTGAAGGGCATCGCCCATGCGCTGTCGGACCGCGCCTTTCTGATCCTGATGGGCATGGGGCTGTTCGCCTTTGCCAATCAGGGGATGATGTTTGCGCTGACCAATTATCTGCTGCCCTATGTCTGGCAGTTCGGCCGGGCGGGCCTGCTGGCCTATTCGGTGTGCCTGTTCATCGGCGTGATCGGCGCGTTTCTGGTGGTGACGCCGATTGCCCGGCGGCTGGGCAAGAAAGGCGCGGGCGGGCTGCTGGTGCTGGTGGCGGCGGCGGCGGGCACCGCGCCCTATTGGCTGCGGCTGGCCGGGCTGTTCCCGCCACCGGGCGATCCGGCGCTCGCACCGGTGTTTCTGGTCCTGGCCACGATCGGCACCGGGGCGGGCGTGGCGACGATGATCCTGATTTCATCGATGGTCGCCGATCTGGTCGAGGCGGCGGAGGAACGCACCGGCCGGCGCGACGAGGGGCTGTTCTACGCCGGGTTCTTCTTCGTCCAGAAATGCACGACGGGGCTGGGGATCTTCCTTGCCGGGCAGATCGTCAGCCTGTCCGGCTTTCCGGCGCGGGCGGGAATCGGCCAGGTGCCGGAGGCGGCGCTCGACCGGCTGACTTTCGGCTTTGCGGCCATCACCATCGTCTTTGCGCTGGCGAGCAGCCTGTTCGCCCGCGCCTTTCCCATCGGGCGGGCCGAGCATGAGGCGCGGCTCGCCAAGCTTGCCGTAGCGGCAGCGCGACAGACCGGCCAACATGGCGGTTAACCGCCATTTTTTGGACTGGAAAGCGGCGCTGATCGCCCTTTAGAACAGACCCCGACCAAGGAGAGGGACATGGATTTCGACCTGACCGAACGCCAGCTTTACTGGCGCGACCGGGTGCGCGACTTCATCGAGGCGAACGTCCGCCCGCGCGACCCCGATTATCATGCCGAACAGCATGAAGGCAGCCGCTGGAAGGTCCTCCAGACGATCGAGGATGCGAAGCAAAAGGCCAAGGCGCAGGGCATATGGAACCTGTTCATGCCGCCCAGCGCCGGGCGGCCGCATGTCGATGACAGCTTCGTGTTCGAGGGGCCGGGCCTGACCAATCTCGAATATGCGCTGTGCGCCGAGGAAATGGGCCGCATCGGCTGGGCGTCGGAAGTGTTCAACTGCTCCGCCCCCGACACCGGCAATATGGAGGTGCTGCACCGCTATGGCACCCGCGCGCAGAAGGACCAGTGGCTGAAGCCGCTGATGGAGGGCGAGATCCGCTCCGCCTTTCTGATGACCGAACCGGCCGTCGCCTCGTCGGATGCGACCAATATCGAGACACGGATCGAACGCGACGGCGATCATTATGTGCTGAATGGCCGCAAATGGTGGTCGAGCGGCGCGGGCGATCCGCGCTGCAAGATCGCCATCGTGATGGGCAAGACCGATTTCGGGGCCGCACGCCATGCCCAGCAGTCGATGCTGCTGATGCCGCTCGACGCGCCGGGGGTAACGATCCTGCGCCACCTGCCGGTGTTCGGTTATGACGACGCCCCGCATGGCCATATGGAGATCGAGCTCAAGGACGTGCGCGTGCCGGTCGAGAACATGCTGCTCGGCGAAGGGCGCGGGTTCGAGATCGCGCAGGGCCGGCTGGGGCCGGGGCGCATCCATCACTGCATGCGCACCATCGGCGCGGCTGAAGAGGCGCTCGAGAAAATGTGCCGCCGGCTGCTGTCGCGCGTCGCCTTTGGCAAGGTGATCGCTGAACACAGCGTCTGGGAACAGCGCGTCGCCGAAGCGCGCATCGACATCGAAATGACCCGGCTGTTGTGCCTCAAGGCCGCCGACATGATGGACAAGGCCGGCAACAAGGCCGCGCAGGCCGAAATCGCGATGATCAAGGTGGCGGCACCGCGCATCGCCTTGCGCGTCATCGACGATGCGATCCAGGCCTTTGGCGGCGCGGGCGTGTCCGAGGATCCGGGGCTGGCCAAAATGTATGCCGGCATCCGCACGCTGCGCCTCGCCGACGGGCCGGACGAGGTCCATAACCGCTCGATCGCACGGCTGGAGTTCGGCAAATATGGCGGGCGCGAGGCGATCGACGCGGCGCGGCGGCAGTTCAGCTCGGGCGATCTCGGGGTCGCGCGGTGAAGGCCGCGATCCTGTTCGAGCCGCGCTCGGCGCTGCGCATCGAGGATGTGACAGTGTCCAAGCCCGGCCCGCACGAGGTGCTGATCCGCACCGCGGCGACCGGCGTGTGCCGTTCGGACCTGCATTTCGTCGACGGCGCCTATCCGCATGCCATGCCCTGCATTCCCGGGCATGAGGCGGCCGGGATCGTCGAACAGGTGGGCAGCGAGGTGCGCGCGCTCCGCCCCGGCGATGCCGTCATCACCTGCCTGTCGGCCTATTGCGGCGAATGCGAGTTCTGCGTGACCGGGCGGCTGTCGCTGTGCCTGGGCGCGGCGACGCGGCGCGGCAAGGGTGAGCCGCCGCGCCTGACGCTGACCGCCGATGGTTCAGTGGTCAACCAGATGCTCAACCTGTCCGCCTATGCCGAACAGATGCTCGTCCATGAGCATGCCTGTGTGGCGATCAACCCGGACATGCCGCTCGACCGCGCCTGCGTGATCGGCTGCGCGGTGACGACCGGGGCCGGCGCAGTGTTCAACGCCGCCCGGCTGACCCCCGGCGAGACGGTGGCGGTGATCGGCTGTGGCGGCATCGGACTGGCGGCGGTCAATGCCGCGCGCATCGCCGGGGCCGGGCGCATCATCGCGCTCGACCCGGTGCCCGAAAAGCGCGCGCTCGCCGAAAAGCTGGGCGCGACCGACAGCTTCGACCCCGCGGCCGACGGCACCGCCGGCACGGTGATCGAGCTGACCCGGGGCGGCGTCCATCATGCGATCGAGGCGGTCGGCCGCCCGGCCTCCGGCGAGCTGGCGGTCAAGCTGCTGCGCCGGGGCGGGACGGCGACGATCCTTGGCATGATGCCGCTCGACCACAAGGTCGGGCTGTCGGCGATGGACCTGCTCGGCTCCAAAAAGCTGCAGGGCGCGCTGATGGGCGACAACCGCTTCCCGGTCGACATTCCCCGGCTGGTCGATTTCTACATGCGCGGGATGCTCGACCTTGATTCGATCATCGCCGAGCGCGTGCCGCTGACCGACATCAACCATGCGTTCGACCGGCTGCGGCAGGGCGATGCGACGCGTTCGGTGGTCGTCTATCAATGAGCGGGGCCGATGAAACCATGGTCGGCACCATGGCGGTGCCGGAAAAGGACCGGCTGGACGAAGCGCGGCTGACCGCCTGGTTCGCGGCCAATGTCGACGGCTTTGCCGGCCCGATCACCCTGTCGCGGTTCAAGGGCGGCCAGTCGAACCCGACCTACCGGATCGACACGCCGGGCACCGCTTATGTGCTGCGCCGCCAGCCTTTCGGGCCGCTGCTGCCCTCCGCCCATGCGGTCGACCGCGAATATCGGGTGATCGCGGCGCTGCATCCGGCGGGCTTTCCGGTCGCCCGGCCTTATGGCCTGTGCACCGATCCCGACGTGATCGGATCGATGTTCTATGTGATGGGCCTCGCCGATGGCCGCAATCTGTGGGACGGGTCGCTGCCCGGCTGCACGCCGGCGGAGCGGCGCGGCATCTACAACGCGATGATCGACACGCTGGCGGATCTGCACGCCATCGATCCGGTGGCGGTCGGGCTGGGCGATTATGGCAAGCCGGGCAATTATTTCGAACGCCAGGTCGCGCGCTGGACCAAGCAATACCGGGCGTCGGAGACCGAGACGATCCCGGAAATGGACCGGCTGATCGACTGGCTGCCGCGCACCATGCCGGTGCAGGACCGGGTGGCGATCGTGCATGGCGATTACCGGATCGACAACATGATCTTCGCCGCTGCCGAACCGCGGGTGATCGCGGTGCTCGACTGGGAGCTGTCGACGCTCGGCGATCCGCTGGCCGATTTCTCCTATCTGCTGATGAACTGGGTGACGGAGCCGGAAGGCCGGTCAGGGATCAAGGGGCTGGACCTGCCCGCGCTCGGCATCCCGACGCTCGACGAGGCGGTGGCACGCTATTGCGCGCGCACCGGGCGCGCCGGGCTGCCGGAGCTGAACTGGTATTTCGCCTATAACCTGTTCCGCCTCACCGGCATCGTGCAGGGGATCAAGAAGCGGATCGTCGACGGCACCGCATCTTCGCCCCAGGCCGAGGCGACGGCCGCGCGGGTGCCGGCGCTGGCCGCCGCCGCCTGGCATTTCGCCGCCGCCGCCGGCGCGGCCTGAGCCGGCCCCAGAGACTGACCGCAGAGACCGGCACAACACGGGAGCAGCACTTCATATGGCCAGCCTGTTCGACCTGACCGGCAAGGTCGCCATCATCACCGGATCGTCGCGCGGCATCGGCAAGGCGACCGCACGGGCGATGGCGGCGGCCGGCGCACGCGTCGTGATTTCCAGCCGCAAGGCCGAGGCATGCGACGCCGCCGCCGCCGAGATCAACGCCGATCATCCGGGGGCCGCGATCGCGGTGCCGGCCAATATTTCCGACAAGGAGGCGCTCGCCCATCTGGTCGCCGAGACCGAACGCCGGCTCGGCCCGGTCGACATCCTCGTCTGCAACGCCGCGTCCAATCCCTATTACGGGCCGATGGCGGGGATGGCCGATGACCAGTTCCGCAAGATCCTGGACAACAACGTCATCGCCAATCACTGGCTGATCGGCATGGTCGCGCCGGGGATGCGCGCGCGGCGCGACGGCGCGATCATCATCATTTCGTCGATCGCCGGTCTGCGCGGCACGCCGGTGATCGGCGCCTATGGCATTTCCAAGGCTGCCGACATGGCGCTGGCGCGCAATCTGGCGCGCGAGTTCGGTGGCGACAATGTGCGCGTCAACTGCATCGCGCCGGGGCTGATCCGCACCGATTTCGCGCGCGCGCTGTGGGAGGATGCCGACACGCTGCGCCGCTCGACCGAGGGCGCGGCGCTCAAGCGCATCGGCGAGCCGGACGAGATTGCCGGCGCGGCGGTGTTCCTCGCCTCGGCCGCGGGCAGCTTCACCACCGGCCAGACACTGGTGATCGACGGAGGGCAGACGATATGAGCAGCGAAGCGGGCAGCGGCCGGCTGGCCGGGCGGGTGGCGATCATCACCGGGGCCGGATCGGGCATCGGCCGGGCGACCGCGCTGCGCTTCGCCGCCGAAGGCGCGCGGCTGGTGCTGGGCGACCGCAGCGATGCCGTGCATGAAACGGCGGCGCTGGCCGGCGGCGGCGCGATTGCGCTGGAGATGGATGCGGGGCTGGAGGCCGATGTCGTCCGCATGGTCGAGACCGCGGTCGACACGTTCGGCGCGCTCGACATCGCCTTTGCCAATGCCGGCATTTCGGGCGGGCTGACCGGCATTTTCGATCACAGCGTAGAGGACTGGCAGCAGATCCTGCAGGTCAATCTGATCGGCCCCTATCTGATCATCAAGCACGCCGCGCCGCGCATCATGAAGCAGGGGCGCGGATCGATCATCCTGACGGCCAGCGTCGCCGGGCTGCGGTCGGGCGCGGGCTGCCCGGCCTATTCGGCGTCCAAGGCCGGCGTCATCAACCTTGCCCAGACGGCGGCGCAGCAGCTGTCGGCCACCAATGTGCGGGTGAACGCGATCTGCCCCGGCCTGATCCAGACCGGCATGACGCAGCGCGCGTTCGACCATGCCGCCGAAAAGGGCGTGACCGACCGGATCGGCCGGCTCAACCCGCTGCGCCGCGCCGGCCAGCCCGACGAGATTGCGGCGACCGCGCTGTTCCTCGCCTCGGACGAGGCGAGCTATGTCAATGGCCAGGCGATCGTCGTCGATGGCGGCCTGTCCAGTTCGCACCCGGTCACGCGCCAGGAAACCGGCCGCACCGCGGCCTGACCCCCGATCCAGAACAGCCTTTGAGGAGAGAGCAATGACATCCCCGATTTCCACCGAGATCCGTGACGGGATCCTGATCATCACGTCCAACAACCCGCCGGTGAACGCGCTGGGCGCGGCCGTGCGCGTCGGGCTGGATGCCGCGATCACCGAGCTTGAATCGAACGACGCGATCCAGGCGGCGGTCATCCGCTGCGAAGGCCGCACCTTCTTTGCCGGGGCCGACATCACCGAATTCGGCAAGCCGCCGGTCGAGCCGTTGCTGCCGCAGCTGATCGACCGCATCGAGGCGAGCGCCAAGCCGGTCGTCGCCGCCATCCATGGCACGGCGCTGGGCGGCGGGCTGGAAACCGCGCTGGCCTGTCACTGGCGCGTCGCGGTGCCGTCGGCCAAGCTTGGCGTGCCCGAGGTGAAGCTTGGCCTGCTGCCGGGCGCGGGCGGCACGCAGCGCCTGCCGCGCGTCGCCGGGGTCGAGCTGGCCGCCGAAATGTGCGCGACCGGCACCCCGATCAGCGCCAAGAAAGCCGCCGAAGTCGGGCTGGTCGACCAGATTGCCGGCGAGGACCGGCTGCTCGACGATGCGATTGCGTTTGCGCGCACCAAGATCGGCACCGCGCCGCGCCGCAGCCGCGACCTGCCGGTCAAGGGCGATCCGGCGTTCATCGACGCCTTTGCCGCGCAGAATGCGAAGAAGTTCAAGGGCTTCGACGCGCCGGCCGCCAATCTCGCCTGTGTCCGCGCGGCGGTGGAAAAGCCGTTCGACGACGGCATCGCGTTCGAGCGGCAGGAGTTCATGAAGCTGATGTTCGGCAGCCAGTCGGCGGCGATGCGGCACATCTTCTTTGCCGAGCGTCAGGCCGCCAAGATCGACGGCATTGCCGACGACATTGCGCTGCGCCCGATTGCCAAGGTCGGCGTGATCGGTGCCGGCACGATGGGCGGCGGCATTGCGATGAACTTCCTGCAGGCCGGCATTCCGGTGACCATCGTCGAACAGACGCAGGAAGCGCTCGACCGCGGCGTCGGCGTGATCCGCAAAAACTACGATGCCTCGGCCGCCAAAGGCCGGTTCAAGCCCGAACAGGTCGATGCGCTTATGGGGCTGCTGACCCCGTCGGTCAGCCTTGACGATCTGGCCGATTGCGACCTGATCATCGAGGCCGTGTTCGAGAATATGGACGTCAAGAAGGACGTGTTCGGCAAGCTTGACCGCATTGCCAAGCCCGGTGCGATCCTCGCGTCCAACACCTCCTATCTCGACGTGAACGAGATCGCGACGGCGACGGGCCGGGCGGGCGATGTGCTCGGCCTGCATTTCTTCTCGCCCGCCAATGTCATGAAGCTGCTCGAAGTGGTGCGCGGGGCGAAGACCGCGCCCGACGTGCTCGCCACCGCGATGGCGGTTGCCAAGAAGATCGGCAAAGTCGCCGTGGTCGCCGGGGTGTGCGACGGCTTTATCGGCAACCGGATGCTCAAGCCGCGCCAGATCGAGGCGATGAAGCTGCTGATGGAAGGCGCGACGCCTGCGCAGATCGACAAGGTCCATGTCGATTTCGGCATGCCGATGGGCCCGTTCCAGATGTCGGATCTGGCCGGGGTCGATATCGGCTGGCACCGCGATCCGTCGCGGATCGAAAATGTCCGCGACGCGCTGTGCGCCAAGGGCCGCTGGGGCCAGAAGACCGGCAAGGGCTTTTACGATTACGACGAAAATCGTCGCCCGACGCCCAGCGCCGAAGTGCAGGAGATCCTCGACGCCTTTGCCGCCCAGGCGGGCACCGCGAAGCGCGAGATCAGCGATGCCGAAATCATCGAGCGCACCATCTATCCGATGGTCAATGAAGGCGCGCTGATCCTTGAGGAAGGGATCGCCCAGCGCGCGTCCGACATCGATGTCGTGTGGATCTATGGCTATGGCTGGCCGGTCTATCGCGGCGGCCCGATGTTCTGGGCCGATCTGGAAGGCGCGGACAAGATCCTCGCCGGGCTGGAAAAGCATCTGGCCGCGTTCGGGCCTGAGTTCCGCCTGTCGAGCCTGCTCAAGGACAAGGCGGCAGCCAAGGGGCGGTTCACCCGCCCGGCCTGACCGCACGGCTTTCCGGAGCGGGTGCCGGTCCGATGATCCCGGCTCGCCCGCTCCGGGCTGTTTCTGGCCGCATTTTCCGGGCCGCCGGGTGTTTCCACCCGGCCTGAAAATGCTCTAGGGGGGCGCGCATGACCGACATCAGGATCACGCGCGCCCTTCTTTCCGTTTCCGACAAGACCGGCCTGGTCGAGCTGGGCCAGGCGCTCGCCGCCCGGGGGGTCGAGCTGGTGTCGACCGGCGGCACCGCCCGCGCGCTGCGCGATGCCGGGCTGGCAGTGCGCGACGTGTCGGACCTGACCGGCTTTCCCGAAATGATGGACGGGCGGGTCAAGACGCTGCACCCGGTGGTGCATGGCGGCCTGCTCGGCGTGCGCGACAATCCCGAACATCAGGCGGCGATGGCAGAACATGGCATCGGCGCGATCGATCTGGTCGTCGTCAACCTCTATCCGTTCGAGGCGACGGTGGCACGCGGCGCGGCGCGCGACGAGATCATCGAGAATATCGATATTGGCGGCCCGTCGATGGTGCGCTCAGCCGCCAAGAACCATGCCCATGTCGCCATCGTCACCGACCCGGCCGATTATGCGCTGGTCAGCACCGGCCAGACCAGCCTTGCCGACCGCCGCCAGCTGGCGGCCAAGGCCTATGCGCTGACCGCGCGCTACGATGCCGCGATCGCCGGCTGGTTCGCCCATGCCGATCAGGGCGAAGCGCTGCCGCAGACGCTGCCGGTCGCGCTCAGCCGCGGCGCGCTGCTGCGCTATGGCGAAAACCCGCACCAGTCGGCGGCGCTGTATCTGCCCGCCGGTCCGGCCGCGCGCGGCATCGCCCAGGCCGAACAGGTGCAGGGCAAGGAACTGAGCTACAACAATTACAATGACGCCGATGCGGCGCTGGAGCTGGTCGCCGAGTTTCGCGACGGCCCGCCAACCGTCGTCATCGTCAAGCACGCCAATCCGTGCGGCGTGGCCAGCGCCGACACGCTGATCGAGGCCTATCGCGCGGCCTTTGCCTGTGACAGCGTCTCGGCCTTTGGCGGGATCATCGCGGTCAACCGCCCGCTCGACGGCGAAACCGCGCGCGCGATCACCGAAATCTTCACCGAAGTGGTCGCCGCCCCCGACGCCGATGCCGAGGCGCGCGCGGTGTTCGCGCAGAAGAAGAATCTGCGCCTGTTGCTGACCGGCGAGCTGCCCGATCCGGCGCGGCCGGGGCTGATGCTCAAGAGCATCGCCGGCGGGATGCTGGTGCAGACCCGCGATGACGGGCGCATCGACGAGACGGCGCTCAAGGTCGTCACCCGGCGCGCGCCGACCGCGCAGGAACTGGCCGATTGCCGCTTCGCCTGGACGGTCGCCAAGCATGTGAAGTCGAACGCCATCGTCTATGCCAAGGACGGCAGCACCGCCGGCATCGGCGCGGGGCAGATGAACCGGCTGGAATCGGCGCGCATCGCCGCGTGGAAGGCGAAGGACGCCGCCGACAAGGCCGGCTGGGCGCAGCCGCGCACGCTCGGCTCGGCAGTGGCGTCGGATGCGTTTTTCCCCTTTGCGGACGGGCTGATGGCCGCGGTCGAGGCGGGGGCGACCGCCGTGATCCAGCCGGGCGGCTCGATCCGCGACGACGAAGTGATCGCCGCCGCCGATGCCGCCGGGCTGGCGATGATCTTCACCGGGATGCGGCATTTCCGGCACTGACGGGGGGTGTTTGCGCGCCTCTCGGCGCGGGGGGGGTGTTTGTGCCGCGCCTTGCGGCGCGGGGGCGGCACCGGCCCGCACCCCCACCCGGCCTCCCAACGGCAGGATACACTGTGGGAGGCCGGGTGGGG